>CAIWCR010000029.1 GCA_903911245.1 uncultured Parcubacteria group bacterium
CAATCGATATGATTAATATCATTTATGGATTTTTATCGGGGAATCGAGGGAAAATTACTTCATCAGTTCAGAATATCTACGGTTGGTGCATATATTGTGACGAATCGAATTATTTGAGAATGAAAAACCACGCTATTTGAGAATTATTGTGCGAAATTTTAAGCAAATATAGGCTTTTTTATTGTGCAAAAAAATTCTCAAATAGTGTGATATTTAGGGCAGCATTTTAGTAGTTAAGAATAAGCAGCTCTTTACTCACCGGGCGCGGCTTTTTACAGCTCTGCTTTGTCATCCCTCGCGAACTTTTTACTCCCGACTTTTCCAGCATTCTATGGCCCGAATACAGCTCTCTGATCAGCGGGTCATCGTAGTAGGAGAGGATGAATTTACCCTGTAGATTATTGAGCAGTGCAGCGAGGCGTTTATGGTCTTCCAGAGTGAAGGAAACGCCGGGTGCGTTGTAGTATTTTTCTGCGTTGACATATGGTGGATCGAGGTAGAAGAAGGCATTGGGAGAATCATATTTTTTGATGCAATTCTCGAAGTCCAGGCACTCTATTTGGGTGCGCTTTAAGCGGGCATTTATGAGCTGCAAACGACGGAGAAAAGGGAGCCACATTCCGGAGACTGGTTTGTGTACCTGGACTGCATATCCCCACCCACCAGAACCACTAAAAGATTGTACTCTCCTGATGGCATATTGCAGGGCTTTTTCTATGTCTGAATTGAACTTGTTTTCTTTCACTTTCTTGTGTGCTTCCAGGTACATTTCACGTGAGTGAAGTGTCCACTGGCAGAGGTGGGAAAAGTCCGGATATTGGTCTCGGATGACGGTGAAAAGGTTAACGAGCTGGCTATTCAGATCGTTGTAGACTTCGAGGTTCGATCCTTCCTTTTTGAAGAGCACCCAACCACCACCGCCGAAGACTTCTACGTATGTGAGTGATTGATATTCCGGAGGGAATTGAGCGATTATCCATTTGGCAAGCTGCGACTTGCCGCCGATATATGGTATCATGAAAAAATCCTTGTGAAAAGTTTGTAAATGAGTAACTTTGAACAAGGATTTTTAATTGATTTCCATCTCGACCCCTCGACAAGCTCGGGGGCCAAATCGGTAGGTGGGGATGAATTAAAAAACCGCGGGGACAGTTCTGTTTGCAATGCTGTGGGCTCTCGAGAGCGCACGGTTTACAGGACTGTCCTTTCTTTATTTTAAACCTCTATGAGCTCCAGCGCTGTGGTATTAGATTTAATATCAATCTTGTATTTCAGGCAACGAAAAACCTTACCAAAAAACCGACTAAACGGATATGCATTTTGATAATTTATGAACTTATAAACGGGGTGCTCTGTACCCTTTATTTTTAAAGAATGAGTAATGCCTGTTGTGAGGTATAGCGTGTTATAGTTTCTTGACTGAATGCTTTTGAAATTATCTCCGAAAAGCATGTCATAATAGCCGGAGCGATTCTTTTGCAAAGCAGAGAAGGAATAGATGTCTAAGTTGAAGGAAACATTGGCGAAAAGGGATGTTGTATAGCCGGTATGTTTATCATCTGCATTACAGGGGAAAAGGACGTAGTTACGCGAGCCATTTTCATCTACATCGACGGTTATGAAGGCGGATGCTGAAGGGACGATTGTTGCATCTCCGGGGCCAAATAATTTATTGAGTGTCCCACTTCCACCAAGACCACGAAGGAACTGGAGATCTATTGTGCCAGAGCCGGATGAAAGGTTAACGGCGCGGACAATGTAATCTGTTGTACCGAAGATATTTGTATAGCGGTAAATGGTTTGAAATGGGACGGGCGGAATGGTTATTCCGGAGACTGTTATCCGGAGGCATGATTGACCATTGTTATATGTTTCGCCAGCGTAGGAAACTTCGGAGCAAACGCGGGAATATAAGTCGAGCGGGGCAAACGGCTGCGGGTCAAAACTATAATCGAGAATGTCTTTTATTTTGAGGGTTAATATATCTGTTGAACCGTTGTACACAATTGGGATTAAATGCGCTATTCTGAATGGTGCGCACATGAGAAAACATGAGAGTGATTGCAGTAATGCTTTGTAGGAATCGCCATAGGTTTTGAACGGTGTCCGGGTGTGGAAGAGAAGTTCGTCTTTTATGTATGCATCAAAAACACTCATGGCCGTTGGAGTGCCTAAGTCGTTTTTAGTGAGCTGATAATCGACATGAATTTGAGTGAAATAATATTGCAGCATATTAGAATGAACGATATCATATATCTTAAGAGGTGCGCCTGTGCTATCTGCCGGATCGATGTCTTTTTTCCAGTCGAGGATTTCGTTTAATGCATCGAATTTGAGTACCGGATTGCGGGCGATAACTACTGACTTCGGATCGACTGTGCCGAGAAAGTATTCGAGCAGCTCGGAATCATCGCGGAATAGATGAACAGTGCAAGGATAGAGACGGAATAGTGACTGGAGGTAAATAACGGTATCCATATCATCAACTACGGCAAGTTCAATTGAGAGGCTATCGGGATACATGAGGTATGGGTCTGACTGACCGTGTCCGAATGTAAGCGAGCCGATGGTATTTAATAATACATCAAAGGATTCGGCGGTGGGAACATTGTTCACATCGATGATGACATGGTATTTGCCCGAAGGATAGCTGACAGTATTTGAGGTGATTGTTGTTGTTGCCATTTATACCTCTCTGCTCCTCAGGAGATCGTTGCCAGCGCGTACCGCGAGTGAAAGTCCGACTTTGTCTATTTTAATATCGAGACCATTAAGAGCATCGTTGAAGCCCTGCAGTTTATCTGACATAATTTTTTCCATTGCGGCAAAGGAGAACCGGGCTTCTGATTGCGGTCTTGTTTGCAGATGATAATCCACTGCGTTGAGTACAGCCTTGACCATGTTTGCCTGTCCGGATGCGTACTCCTGAAGGGGTGCAATAATTTCGGGGCCGTTTTCTCCGACGAGGGCAGTTGAACCTTTTGCGAATCCCTTGATTGAGTTAAGACCTGCAATATTTTTCGCTGTTTCAGCTATGACTCCGGGGATGAGAGTCCAGCCATAGACGGGGCCAAGACCAACCGGTGGAGGAGATAATGCTGCCTGAGCGGACTTATAGCCTTCCATTAGTATGGTTGCGCCAGTTAAAACTTTATAGGCCGCGGTTTGTTTTCCAAAGAGTCCGGCGACTGATGTAACGGCTCTCTGCGTTTGAGAAATTGTGTTTGCCGTCTTTGTTGCTTCGATTTCCGCAAGCTTATTCGTATGTTGGATATCGAGCTGAGTTTTGATGTCGGCATATTGTTTATATGACTCAGCCTTTTTGAGATTGGCCTGATATTCAATTTCGACTTCTTGCTGTTGCTGATCGAATGATCCGGAGGTATTGCCCGCTTTTAATGAAACGAGAAACTCTTCTCCTTCCTGATTCTTTTTTAACTGCGCGAAGTAAAGGTCTTCTGCTTCTTTATTGAGCCGCTGTTTTTCCGCGAGGAATGCTTTGCGCTGATCGAGTTGCTTTTTATCTCTGTCAGCATCCATTTCGGCAACGAGTTCGCTGATGCTGTTGATAGTTCCTTCGGTATTCTGACCATATTTAATGAGCAGATCGAACATTTCACCGTAGTGATCGAGTTTTTTTTGTTTGATTTCCTCGTCGGAGGCTCCGGAGAGCTGAAGCATAGCTAATTCGTGGCGCTGTGATTCTTTTTCTTCATCGATGTAGCGCTGGGTAATATTTTCGGGTGCTTTTTCGTGTTTAACGACTACGGTTTTTGTAACATTGAGTGATTCGAGCAGTCTATTTTTTTCTGCTATTTGCTTGCGGAGATCTTCGAGCTCTTTAATTTGTTCAGGCTTTAAAGCGTCGGCCTTTGATTTAAGCCCATCTATTTCACGGGTTGTACTTTCGCGAAGTGCTGCTACCGTGCCGTCTGAAATTTGTTTATTGAGAGTATTTAACCGTTCGTTTGCTTTTTGTATTGCGGCTTCGGCTGTTTTGATTTGTTCGTCATAAAGCTGAGCACTAATGTTAGCAGCCTTGAGCGTCGACTGAAAACCAGCAACATACGTAGGGCTGGTCTTTGCATCTGCGCCTGCTTGTTGTTTGAGCGCATATTGTTTAGCAAGTTCTACCTCTGCTCTTTTTTCTTTGAGCTTTTGTAAAGCTTCAGTTTGAGAATCAATTTCAAATTGCGCCTGCTTGGAATTCATGCCAGAAATATTCTGCTCATTAATTTGTATCCATAGCTTATACGCTTCGGAGAATCCTTCAACTTTAGTTTTTGCAGTTTGATATGCAGTGGAAAGTTTATCGAGTCCGTATGTGAGAGCCGCGACTCCGGCAAGGATACCACCGGAGGCCATGAGTCCGCCAAGAGACGTAAGGGACTGACCGAATACCGACATTGAGGAGAAGGCTGGCATGATGCCGGTTACGCGGAGTGTTGTGAGTGCGACGGTTACCTGTCCGATCATAACAGCAGCACCGCCGAGTTGTGGATTAACGGAAGAGATTGCGCTACCGATATTCAGGAAGGGAGCGATGATTGATGCTTCCATTCCTCCGGCAGTTTTCTGAAGCTTACCGAAGTCCTTTTCCATTTGATCGATTTTGAAGGTGTCGGTTTTTTGAATCTCGGCATTTACTTCACCATACTTTTTAGCGAGTATATCGAGAATAACCTGTCCGGCAGCATTGATGCCCTGTTCTTCCTGAATGGTTTTGATGTGCTCTTTCTGATCAGCATCGAGCACGATGCCCATAGAGCGAAGGCGGCGCATCATTTCCATAGGATTCTCTAATACCATACCGAGTGTTTTTGCGGCACCGGCCATATCGGTTCCCATTGTCGCCGCGAGTCCCATAACTGCCTCGGTTGCTACCGGGAGTGTATCGTGTCCGATGTTTTCAAAGGTAAGGAGCACCTGTTGCGCGTTGAGGATATCTGCTTTTGAGAAGAGTGAGCTTTTGGAGAAGGAGCTGGAGAGTTTGTCTATTTCTTCGGCTGTGTAACCCGCGGCAGATCCGTTCGACCGGATAACGCCTTCGATTTTTGCCATAGCAAGTTCATAGTCATGCGCCTTTTGTATTCCTGTTCCGAAGATACCAGTGAGAACACTGCTTACTTCCTTCAAGCCGCCAATTGCATCGCGGGCGTTCGTGAGTCCGCGCAGCATGGACGCGGAGGCATCGCCCGCCTGATCAGTGCCAAGCTTATATGACTTATACAGCTGTTTGATGTTTTCATCGGTGAGCTGAATGGTGGCGTTGGCTTCTTTGCCGTCTATGGTTATTTTGAGGGTGATGTCGTTCATGAGGGATCTTCCCGGTCGCCTCGATATGGCCGCCTTACGGCGGCCTACTCGGTGACCTTGCGTGTCAAAAAAAATTATTTGGATTTTAGTTTTTTGATTGATTCGATTCTGACTAAAAGCGAGTTGAGCTGTGCTGTCCGGGCAAAGATGTAATTTTTGATTACTGTATCGTAGCTGATAGAGCCAATTTTATCGTACTTAGTTACGTCCTCATTTGATAGATAGAGTTTGATTTCTTCTGCTTTTGTGAGCGGTAGATCCGGAGCGTAAGGACTTACCGATATTTCGAGCAGAGAATTTATTTCTTCTATGGCTGTTGCGGTTCGACTGCTGATTTCATTAATGATTGCGTCACTTTGTTTTTTAGCGCGAACCCGTGAGCTAAAAAATCTGCCAGAACCTCTACCGCGATTTCTGCATCAATTTTCTTTTTTTGTTCTTCGGTCATTTGCGGAGTAAGCATTAAGGGTAATACCGTTTTTAAATCTTCATTGCTGAATTCACCAATGAGTTCGCCTTCTTTCGGATAGATCTTCCCGGTGTATTTAGCAATTTCCGTGTCTTCATCGAGTGTTAATCTCTTGAAAAAGAATTCGGTGTTATCCTCTACGATGAGGATGTATTTTTTTTGTTCTGTTGCCATGTTGTGTGTCCTTAAATGATTTTGCAAAGGTTAATTCGTGAGGTTCCCGCTTTCGCGGGAATGACACGGATTAAAATGTGAGTGAATATTTTTTGATGAAATAGTTTTTAAGTTTTGTAATATCTCCGGAGGCGAGTGCGCCGGAGTAAATTGCGAGTCCTTTTAATTGCATATTTGATTTGCTGCTGTAATCGCCGCGAGCACCAATGACGAGCGCACCGAGTCCGTTTGCGCCGGGGTTGCCGGTTGTAGCAGTTTTATTGTTGAACTGGAAGCTACTGGATGCACCATTGAATTGCATCGTTAGAATTTCATACGTGTTGAGCGCCATTGAAGCATTATCTCCGACAAGTGTTGGAGCCATGAACTTATGTTCGTTTGGTGGTGAGCCCTGTTGACGTACACCGCAGAGATTTGTTGCATCTCCGGTGAGGATGCCGCGCCCGGATGCCCAGGTAACATTTTTATACACAAGCAAAATTGTAAATGGCTGCGGGATGTTTGCGGTGGTGTTTCTTAGATATGAGTTAACGCCATCGAAGAGAATAGAGCCGTCCGACTGCCACACTGGCTTATTGAGTGCTGTTGGTTGAGCAAGCTGAATACCATTGCCGCTTTTATCACTTATCTGCGAGACGAGGTTGCTGCCGTCTTTTGTAACGGAAGAGAGATCGCTCGGATCATACCAGGCGAGAAGGCCCGATATTTTTTTCGGAGTGAATTTTGAGAGACCAGCGTTGTTATCGAGAGCGAGTGAGATATGCATGTGATTATTTTAAATTTTAGTTTTCCACTAAGCAAAGGTTGTTTATGAGTTCCCCGGTCAAGCCGGGGATGACAATGAGGGCGGTTCAGCGAACCGCCCTACATATGAAATTAGACCGGGAGAACTTGCCAGACGACTGTTATTTCACAAGACGTACAATCATCTTCAAAAGAAATATCAAGATTTGTTGGAACTCTTAGGAATGCTGCAACGCCATCGATGGGGATTACTCTTTTCCCGGATTCTGATGTTGATATATCTTCTGCGATTGGTTCGCCATCTCCATTTAATATTCTTACAGCGCTTCCAGCTGCACCACCAATGGGGTCAATTATAATGTGCGTGATAATTGAATTCGCTGGCATGACGACGCCCATATTGCCACCAGTGATATCAAAGGTTTTTTTCTGGGCGTAGGTATCGACAGCGTATTGTGAGTAATCGATAATGGGTTCTTCATTTTCTTCGACGGTAACGGAGCCGTTGAAGATTTGAACGGGTTCGCCGGTTGTTTCGTCAATCACTTTATGGGTGATCGTGCCGTCCAAAATTTGTTCAACTTCATTCGCTTTGAAGTTGACCGTGAATTTTGTTTCAGGGACGAGGGTGATTTGTCCCGATGCTCCGCCTGAAGGGACAGATTTTTTTACGAATGCTACTCCGCCATTTTTGAAGACGATGAGAATCAATTTTGTAGTTGATGCTGTTGCCGGGTACGTGAAATCAATCGCTGTATCCGTGGCACGGGTAAGGGTTAAGTTTTGGGTTGACATGTGTTTGTCCTATTTGTAAAATTTAAAAAAAGTTTTATCCAAGAGGCAAAGGTTTAATTATGAGGCCCCCGCTTTCGCGGGGGTGACATGTATTTTTTTAATTATTGGTTGAGGGTTAGTATTTGGACTAATCCACCGGATTCACTTGAGAATACAACGTTATCGGGTGTATTCGCTACGCTGCCTTTGAATGAGATTGTAAGCGTTGCTGCTTTATCTCCTTGCAACAGTTTCGGGACGAATGATATTGTACCGGGATTGAACTTGAAACGGTCAATGTGATAATTACCGGGATCGAGTCCGACACGCTCATCGAATGAGAAACCATGATCGAAAATTTTGTTGAGCATTGTTTGCAGGCGTGCGAGTGATGCATCGCGGATAACAAACTCACCGGTGAATTCTAACCACTGGCCGCATGCCTGGCCGAATATGTTTTTATCTCCGGTGCTCTTCATTGCGAATTTGCGGGAGATAAGTTCCGGAGTAGAGAGCATGTTTGTTTGGACTCCGTCTAATCCCCACCACTTAATGGTATCGAGATTAGGAGATGAATACAGGGCACGGTTGAAGTAGTTCGCTACGTTTGCCGTGTAGTATGACGGTACCACGAATCCGTTTGACTGAGCAGTATCGAGGATATTTCTTGCCGAGAGGTATGGCAGTGAGTTTGATGCCGTAAGTTTTGTTTTACGGGTCTTTTCATCGATTGAGAACTCTACTTCTATGCCGAGGCAGGTATCATCCTGAAAGCGGAATATTTTTCCTGATGGCATGAGGATGAAAGCATCCGCACCGGAATCCCGCAGGTAGTGTTCTACGATTGACTGCATTTGCGGCATGCCTACCTGATATGATTCGGGGGAAATTGTGTGTTTCCGCTTATTTGGGAGATCAAGACGGTCGGCCTTAATGGCTTCATCATCGTCTATTTGCAAATCGCTTTCATTTTTGAAACCGACGAAAACAACTTGCTCCGCGGCTGTAAGTGTGCCACGTTTAGCGAGCATTATTCTGCCCGCGCCGATTGGTGAAAATGCTGGAGTTGACATAGTTTTTTACCTGACTAATAAGTAAATAATTGTGATAATAATTGTTGTTGCATAAGCTGCGCCTGCGTAGACCGTTTTATACCAGGGATTTTCCTCTACTACTGTTTTCACGGTATTTGAGAAAAGAGTATCAACTTGTGATACTGTTTTTTGAATGACTGAGCCTTCATAGGACAAATTGAGTTCTCCCGTTGTGGTATCGAAGGCGCAGGATATACCGAGGGAGAAAGTTGAATCTTGAATGGTGCCTGAATAGGAGACCCGGCTCCCTTCAGGTTTTGAAGGGAGTGCCTTCGGCGTATCCGATTTAGCAGATACGTCCGCCGGGTTTAATACGCAAAGTTCTGCGGGATTTATGAGAGACGCATGCAATGCGTCTCTACGTAAAATAGAAGTTCCGGAGACGGGGACGTTGTGTTTTATGGTGTCCGGTGTGCCGGAAATTAATTTTGTTGTTGTGACTATGCCGGGCAAAGGTTTATTCACGAGGTTCCCGCTTTCGCGGGAATGACACGAATATATTTTTATTGCGGCAAAGCAAAGGGCTATCCCTATGATTGTGTAGACTACTGTATTAAATGTTTTCATGTTTATGTTCATACTACTGTCTTCGGGATAATGCGTTTGAAATCGAAGGCGACGGAGACGTCGCTTTTATCTTTTCTAAAATTGTGATGGCTGAATATTCCCTGGACTCCGCCTCTGTTCGGTTCCCATGCAAATGATGTGATGATCTGGTACCGGGGGATGTTGAACTGTTTGCAGAGACGATCGAGAAGTTCATTGAGCGCCGCATATTGTTCGTCTGTGTATTCCGCATAGTACTTTGAGCCACGCCATTCTTCTTTATGCTGATAGACTTTGCCGTCGTATTTGTGTTTACCACCGAACCAGAAGAATTCATCCGCCTCAGTCGCCTCGATACTATTTGTCTCACTGCCGTTCGACAAATCACTCGGTGACCGGCTTGGTACCTTTTTCACTAATTGGCCCGCATTGACGAGTTCGATGCCAATAGATGATTTTTCGTCCTGATACATTTCCGGATTTTCACCGGGCTTGTGGAGATATAAATGTAATGCCCAGCATTCAGGCGGGAAAAGTTCATATACGGTACCGTCTTCGGCAATGATGTATGCAGTGCCTTCTTTATAGTTTGTGGCTTTCCATGTATTGACTGCTCCGTCGACACCATATTTGCCATGCGAAACTGTGTGATGAAGGACAATGCGTGTCTTCTTCCACTTTTCTGTATAGAACTGACCAGCAGGGAGTTTTTCGTCGTCTTTAATTAATAACATTATTTTACTTCCTCGGTTGTCACGTTCGTTTCGGTCGTCTCGATCGTCTCGATACCAGCCGGCTGCGCCGTCTGACTCGACGACCGAGTGGCCGCATCTGATTTATTCTCGGCATATTTTTGAGCGACTTTGCCAGTCATGGCGATTGCGAGAAGAAAAACGAATGATACTTCGAGATTGAATTTTAAGACTACAGTAAGCCATACAAAACAAAAACAAATAGTTACTGTTACCAGCGACGTATTGAGTCTGAGGTTTGATAGCTGTCCGTTTGATTCGGAAAAGAATTCGAGTAATCTATTTTTCATCTTTGGGTACATATTTTACGTGTAGTTTTTGCGAGATGATTTTCAAGTTGAAAATAAGCTCATCGTTAGTTCTTACCATGTTCGTGATTATCTTCTGTTGTTCTTTTGCATTTTCAGTAATGAAGACTTCCATCTGCGATTGTTTTTTCTCAAGTACATCGATGCGTGTAATTGCCGATGTATATGATCCGCCAATGCCAACAAGTGTTGTAAAGACTATAATCAAAACGCTGACGATTCCCCAATTAGGAATGAGGGAAACATGAGTTCCTGTTTTTTCCGCGATTATGTTTTTATCTTCTTCAGACATACTAATTACTTCGTGTAATAACCGACAACGACAGCGCCTGACGGTAAGCCGGTGTTTTGAATTATAATAGGACGGATAGGATACATAAGTCCAGCTACGAGATAATGTGCTTTGACGGCAGCATCATTTAACAGTTTAATGTTGTATGAGCCGTCGACGCTAACGATGATCGCCTGGGGGACATCGTTAATGACATTGGTATCGTGCGGAGTAATGGTTGCGCTTTTTGATGCGTACATTATTTTGCTTTTCCTTTCGGGCCAAGTTTCGCAGAAGCTTCTCCAGCGTCTACGGATTTAGCCTCATCAGGTTTAACTTCTTCTTTCGAGAATTTACCGGAATAGATTGCGTGTACTTCACTGAGCTGTTCAGCTGCAAGCTTTATTGCTTCTTCTTCTGTTGCTGATTCAACGACGACGTCTTTGCTATCGACAATCATGCCTTTTGCTACTATGTGGAAGTTGAATGTAAATTTGAAAAGTTGTTTGCTCATAGTGTCTTTAAAATCTTAGTGTAAAAAGATTCTGATTGATCCCCGATCGAGTCGGGGATGACAACCGGTGTTCCACTTCACCGCCAGCTCCCTTTTGCAACTCAATAGCAGAGCCATTGAGAAAGGGAGTAGTGGCGGGAAGCGAGGACAGCTACGGCTTGGCTACGGCTTTGACTGAAAATGTATTCGCGATTGCGCTACCCCTGTTCTGGTATTTGACCTTTAAGAATTTGGGTGCGTTTGTTAATGTTATTACCGCGGAGCCTGTTGCCGCTATTGCACTGAACGCCGGATTAGTTATTTGCGTGTAGGTGCTATCGTCGGCACTTGCCCATACCTGAAGATCGAGTGAATCTGAGGTGCTTACTGCGGTAACGTTAGCCTGCAATCTTATCGTCCCGATAGGGAATGGCGCCCAGAGTACATTACTATAGGCGGTGTCTGATCGGGTGGCGAGGGGCAGGACGGTTACGGTTTCATAGTCCCCACGTGAGGTTTTGCCAAACGTAAGGTATGACTGCGAAAAGGTGTCAGCGGTAAGGCATAAGAGGAGCACCGCCGCAAGTAAGAAAGTTCTTAGTTTCATTGAGTTAGTTCCTTGAAAAAAATTAATAATATTAAAGCAAAGGTTCTGCATGAGATCCCCGCTTTCGCGGGGATGACATGCTAAGCACTATAATCTGATCCGGGATAAACGTCTGACGGCGTTTGATTTTTCTACGACGAGGTTGCCGAAGAATTGCAAGCGGGCGATACCGTTTGGATTTACTTCTGCTTCGTTGAAGTCGGTGAATAAGAATCCGGAGTTTGTTGGATAGCATACGCCGAGTGCTTCTGAGAAGCGAACAACCGCGATAGATGTGCAGTCCGAGTTTGTACCGTCTGATTCGGTTTGCGTAATGGTTGTAACCGGTACCGGTACCATAGGAATTCCGTTAAAGGTTTTTGTTGGGATACCGAATGTATTAACTGATTCGCCAGCGAAGCCTTTACGCTTTGAAATGCTCGTTAATCTTGCATATGAGTTATAATTCAGGATGATTGCGTTTGCACCGGGGACTTCAACGATTTTCTTCATGAGTAATTCGCAGAATGTATCCTGATCGTCGATGTTATCGAGCTTGAGGTTGACGTTGTAATTCATGGCTGCTTGCTCTGCGGCAGTGAAACCGAGCGCGGCAGTCTGGCCACCAGCGGCAGCATCTTTGATGAAGTTAAACAGACCGAGCATCTGGTTACTTGTAGCAGTACCCTGAATCATGTCGTTTTCAACTTCGGTGAATAATTGAATTGCGAGTGCAAGTAATTGATTATCGGAAAAGTTTTTGAGCATTGCCGGACTGCCTGCAATTCTCGTATCCATTTTACGAACATCATCGATTGCGAGCTCTCTTCCGTACAGGGCAAGATTAACACCGGTTGCCGTTGGTTTTTGCGCATCGCGCTGAATGGCGGAACCTTCCGCACGAGCTGCACTACCTGAGAAGGTAGACTTATCGGGGATGGTTGGGAAATAGCTTGTATTCTCTCTGAACTCAGCGAACTGGAGCAGAGGGAATAATTCAAGAATTTTTGCCAGAAGAATCGCGGAGCGTCCTGTGAGCTGAGAGACCTGTTGAATTTTCATGTTAGAACCTTAAATATTTAGTTGAAGAAAATGTTAAAAATGCTTACTGAACAAAGTTTCCGGTCTCGTTGATAACGTCGAGAATCGGGCTTCCGGATTTTTTACCTGCTCCGGGAGCCGCCGGTGCGGGAGTATTAGGATTACCGGGATTTGTAGGAGCGATAACCGGCAGTGCCGCAATGACTGAAGAAGCTGAATCGAAATTTGCTTCGAGTAATGATTTATATGACGCAATGACTGCATCGTTCTTTGCAGGGATGCGGCCTTCTTTGATTGCCGTATCGATTGCCGACTGAACTTTTTGCGCCTGTTCTGTTTTAGCCTTATCGGTGATAAGCTTCTCCTGGTTGTCTGACCGTGTTTTCATTTCGGTGATAGCATTGAGGAGTTTGCCGTTTTCGGCGAGAAGAGTATCTACGGTGGTTTTAAGTTCCGCAACCGCGGGATCTGTTGAGGTAACGGCCGGAGCTGGTTTAGCCGGTGTAGCTGATTCCTCGATTTCAAGCGAAGCGACTTCCGGATTATCCGGGAAGAGTTTTTTTAGTAATGCAGGGAGATCTGTGAGTTTGATTTTTGCCATGTCGAACTGTTCCTTTGAAAAAATATAATTGTTCGTGAATCAATGAGTCAAACTTATGAAAGCGGTAAAATGATAATTGGGCGGATGCGTATCCGTCCGATTATTTTTTAGTATAGAATGTAATTTTAGGGCAAGAGATTTGAGGTCTCGGTTGTCTCGATACATCCGCTCGGAGCGGATTACTCGACAACCTTTTAATTGAGAAATACAAAGGTTTGATATGTACGAATTTGATGATATTAAAAAATTATTGACGCCAAGCGTGGCAAAGGCACTTACTCCGATACCAGCTACCGGAGAAGGAAGCGAGCCGGATGCCAGTACGTATGATAAATTCTCAATTAGCGCGGCAGCGTTTATGAGTTCTGAATATGGAGAAAATATTGAGAGCGTTAAGGGTTCGAAGTGGGTCCCGCAGGTTTTTGCATTTACTCTCGATTTTCTCGTCTCTTCTACTTTATCCGGAATATCGGAGGCTCTTCAGAAGAAGATCGCGGACAATTATAAGGTTGGTATTTCAATTATCCATGAGAACCGGAATTCGGCTCCAAATGTGAATAGCCGTGTTGGGTATATAGCGGATGCTTACTCATAATTGTATGGGTTTTTAGACAGGTGTTCTGTGAAATAGTGGTTTTAGGGGTTGGGACGCAAGGAAATTTCAAAATGCGGGTTTCCTGAATGTGGAATGGAGTTGAATTTTAAAGTATTTCGTTGAATTTAAATGGAATAACCGCTCATTTTTGTTGAAAAAAGTTTCCTGACGTTGAATTTGTTGAACGGTTTTAGCAGGTGGTAAAATGGTAGGGTGAGGGGTGAAATCGTTGATTGTGGGGCATTTGTGGCTCTTTTACGGTTGCCTCGATACGCCTTGCGGCTACTCGGTAACCTTTTGATGGTGATAAAATTGTATATTTTTTTGATACATGGGTATAATGGATGAAAAGGGCAAAATTGACCGTTAGTGATTTGGAGGCAATTGCTCAGTTTGGACGGATAGTGAAGAACTATCAAAGGATTTTGAGAATTGAGCAGCGGCAGCATGAACGTAAAATTAATGAGAGGCGCACGCAGTACGTCTCTACAGAGAAGGAATAATTTATATGGTAAAGATTAGGACGCTTCTTGATGAGGTGATAGCTTTTTTACAGTCTAAGACTGAACTTGCGGGTGTTGATATTTCTGCCGGACCAACCGGCCTGAACGATATTAAGGATATCGGAATACAGCCTCCTGCAATTATTGTGTTTGTACAGCCGGATGTTTCTGATCAGCCTAACTTTGACGGATTTTCTCCGTATACAAATGCACTGGTAACAATTTTTACATGCTGCAGTGCCGAGACTCCGCAATATGCCGCACTGGATTCGGTTGATCTGGCGTTTGTGGTTGAGAATTTAATTTGGACGGATGAAGCTTTGAGAAACTATTTGGATTCTCTTGATGCAGATATTGTTGAAGGAGCTACTCCAAAAAATGCGAACATCTATCCTCATAAAATTGAATACGGGGAAAAGGTTACTTATGATGATTACTACTCGGACTTTGCTTCGAGTTACTTATCGCTAAAAATTACTATTGCTAAGTGAGGCAAAGGGTTATTCTAAAGGTTCCCGCCTTCGCGGGAATGACACTCGAAAGATGGAAGGTTTTATATGAGCAAGAAAAAACTTAATAATTTACAGATGAAGCAAATTGCAGCATGGGCGGCAACACATCCTGATTGGACTGATGACGAATTGTGTGATCTGTTCAAGTGTGAGGTGCACCAGGTGCGGTATGCCAGGAAGAAGTTTGCAGAGCTTTCTGCTCTTGCCCAGAATACTGCAAAGGGGAAACAGATGCTCGGAGGACTCATAAATGAGCATGTTGATGACAATGAAGCTTTGAAGACTCAGGTACACAAGATTATCTCTGATCTGGAGGCTGACAGCGATATGAAACCTTCACCACGGTTGAAGCTTATTAAAGAAGTGATGATCATAAAGGAAAAAATTCAGAAAACTGGTCTCGTTGGACATTTGCGAGCTCTTGATGCTGAGTTAGTGGGACTGATCATCCGGCGATTCGCTCCGAATGTAAATGATGACGACGTTATAAAAATATATAACGAAGAAAAGAAAAAGCTTGCAGTTTCTAATGTCGTGAGGAGTAAATAATATGCAAAGGTTTATTCGCGAGGTTCCCGCTTTCGCGGGAATGACACGGAGATAATATGGAAGTATTCAGTTTCCTCGACAAATCGTTTGAGAGTTATAAAGAGAAGAAGACTGGCGGGCTGTTCCCTTCATCGGTGGATTTTTCTGATAAGGAAAAAACCGAAGAGGCACGGATTAAAAGACTCAAGCGCATACAAGATGATTATTGGAGTTTTGATAAAGAGTATTTCCCACCGGCGTTTTACCAGGATACGTACAGCAAGCCGAACGTTATGCAAAAGTATATCGCTGCAGTTTCGGATATCCCCGGTATACATATAATTTTCGGATCGAGAAAAAAAGGCAAGTCACCGACCGGTCGTAAAGTGCTGATTCATAAAATACTGACGGGGAAAGTAAAGTTCCCTTTGGTATTTTCTGAGGACTTACTTACCGCCGCGAATATACTGAGTGATATTTATTTGCTCATCCGATTTAACCCACGCATACAACATGATTTTAAACCTGAATTTATTGTCGCGAATAATGACCAGTTGCAGGTAAGCTTTATACAGGCGAACGGTGAACGCGGCATGTGTTTCGTGCAGGACTTTTCATATAGAAGAAGTGCACGCGGCATGACGACGTTGTTCGCGAGACCTGATTTTATTCTTGGTGATGATATTGAAACGCTGGACAGTTCTTTTACTCCGGAATCTGTTGAGCTGCGGAGGCAGAAAATATCAGAGGCGTATTCTTCGTGTACGGATAAAACTTCATTCTTGATTTTTGCAAATGATTTCAGTACCAAAAGCATGTTGCATTTGTTACGCAAATTGAAGGAGGAGAATTTACTTGCAAGTCATTTCAGTATTGCCGTGTTTGAAGCATGGAGCGCAAAGAAACGTGCTATCAAGATTGGCGAGCAGACATTTACAATCCCGAAAGGTGCCCTGTGGCCAGACCGCTACCCGGCAGCGACGGAGAAAGAACTCCGTGCAATGCTTAAGCCCGCGGACGATGCAGACTGGCAAGGGAATTTTCAACAGAATCCCGTTCCGCCTGAAGGAATCTATTTTAAACGGGAATTTTATCAGGAATGGAATTCGCTGCCGAAAGATCTTAAAGCGATTATTTATACTGACCCGAACCTTTCGAAGAAGGGTAAGGGTGATACGACAGCAATTACAGGGTTAGGATATTCTCCGGAGACGGATAAGTATTATATAGCCGGCGCTGTTTGTAAAAGCTTTGCAGATTCGAATGAGCTTTTATTTGCACTTCTCAAATTGCGTGAAAAACGGCAATACCTCGGACTTGGTTTTGACGGGCATGTGAGTCAGGAAAGCAGCTGGACACAGCATGTTAAAAATTTCAGCCGCATACATCAGTTTGCTTTTCCGATAATTGAGTATAAGAATTATCACGTTAATGATCTTGCAAAAAATTTGCAGTTGGTTTATAACGAAGGACGTTTGTTATTCCCTCCGGGCTTTTCTTTATCGGAAGAAGGAGAACGGTACCTGACACAGTTTTTTGCATTTAAGGGAACGAAGCAGGGGGGCGTTGATGATGCACCGGACTCCGGGATATGCGCTCTTGAGTTTTTACATGAGCGTAAGCTTGTGAAGGGTAACAGTCAGGAAGTACGCGTTGTGAAGGATTACTACTAATGAACCCGAATTTTCAAGCGGCAATTATTCCGGTGCTGGCGACGATTATTTTAGTCGGGACGATAGCGACGTTTATTCTTGCTGTGGGTGCTTACTTTTTGCATAAGAAGAGAGAAAAAAAATTTTAGAAAGGTGTTTTATGCCGTTTAATTTTGAGACAATGTATTATGGCGTGTATCCGACGCAAAAGGAATTTTTTAAGGCTTGTGATATGGCCGATGTTAAGAATATCAGGGACAGGGATATTTCAAGGTTGTATAAGGTACTGGAGCGTCCGTTAAAGGTGAATAGGCGTCTGCGTGGCATTGTGAATACACGCCGCACTGCTCTCCGGTGTTTTACCTGGGCTATCCATGCAAAGGATGCCTCGAAGCCGGGAGTGATTGAGGAGCTGATGCCGAGAGTTTTTGAAGGCATTGAAACCATATTAAAGAATCAGTTAGATACTGAGCTGTATGGAAGAATTTGTTTCCCGTTACAATTGGAAAACCGACCCGAAGGGAATTGTCTGAAGGTACTACCTCCGTATAAGCCATACGAATATGATTTTGATAACGGATCGATTTACCAGGTGGATATAAATAATTCTAAAACTCCGTTCCCGCAGGATAGCAGAGTTTTATACGATACGACCGATGATGCAATCGGCGGGTTGATGCGTGTGTTAATGATTGACGAGATTCTTCGTTATGATACTACTCTCCAGTATGCAAACTTCCTTCGTAAGCTTAAAGGTCTGCTGCAGATTATTAATCGCGGTGGATCGAAAGAGGATGAGGCGGCGGCATATGATGCGGCGGTTAATTTGATGAAAGAGAATTTTGTTGTTACCGGTGAGAATATCGATTTCAAATTGAATGATGTTGTTACAAACTCCGGTGCTGCATTCAAAGAATTTTTATCAATGATGAAGTCGGAAGAGACGATTGCAATACTTGGACAGGCAAATACTACCGAGCTTCCTTCCGGTGGCGGGAGCCGTGCAGCATTGCAGGTGCAGAAGCTTATTAGCTCAGATATTTTTTATAGTGATATGATCCGGGTTGAGAATTTGGTAAATAAGTATTTGACTCTGGACTATAATTTGAATCAGAATGCAAATGCTTCCATGGCCGAACTTCCTTATTTGTTCAGGTTGAATATTGAGGAGGAAGAGGATGTTGAGAAGAATGCAATTGCTCTCCGTGAGATTCAGGCACTTGGAATAGATCTCCGGGAGGATGAAGTGTACCGTAAAATTGGGTTCACCATTCCGAAAGAGGGAGACAAGTTGATTAATAAAATGATTGTTGCGCCAACAGTACCGGGACTTCCGAAGCAATGAGATATTTATTAGAGAAAGCCGGCAATTATGTGCTTGCGTATATTTATGAGAATATTCAAAAGGGTGTGGATGCGAAGGGAAATCCTTTTGCATATTCGAAGAGGCCATTTTACCGACCGTACAATCAGGCACTTTATAAAAAAATGGGCGGCGCCTCCGGTTACGGTAAGTTGTTTACGATTACTCAATCGAAAGGCGGGCGTCTCGGTTTTATTATCATGGGATATGATGCTTTTAAGCAGGCCGTGTATCCAGGTTCGTATGGTTCGTTTTTGACTGTAACCGGTAAGCTATTACGGAGTATGAAGGTGACCAGCGTTAACGATAGCCGTGCAGTAATCGGGTTTACCGGAACACGCAATCAGTTGATTGCTACGTATTTGAATGAGACCGGTGCAGGAAGAGGACGGAAGCTTTGGCAGTTCCTCGGTATTCGTCCAGAGCAGTTTGTGGATTTGAATAAGCAGCTCTCTCCGGAGGCGAATGAGTATTATAAGGGGTTGCTGGGTGAGATAGTTCGTCGTCTCGATACTACCCGCTAAAGCGGGTATACTCGACGACCGGTATGACGACCGGGACTTGATATATATTTATAAAAGAAAAGCCATGATGAGAGTCATGGCTTTTTTAGTATCTATATGATAGGGTTCCAGCGGTGGCGGCAGTTGTAGCCTCCGCAGAAGGTGTATGCAGGTTCTCCGAAGTCGTTAACCATTGCCTGGACTTCTTCAAGTGTATAAATTTTTTGATAATGGATAGTGCAAAATTCTCTTTCCGGTAGCGGGCCATCATATTGTAGTTTTTCTATGCCGGTGCGTTTGTATGACTGGAAGCGGGCGAGGTTATCGAGAGCGTTTTCGGCGGTGTTGATTTCTGTTTGTATGTAGTGATCTTCGAGTTTTATTTTTCTGAGCATTTCGCGCGCGACTTCCTGCCAGGGTTTATCGAGTTCTGTTGATTTAGCGACTGCCCGGCGCATGGTTTTGTATATCTCTTCTCCGCGTCCGTTTGTATTTTTTTCTAAGCGTTGTAAAATAGTTGTGAATGACTGCTGATCTATAATGGAGAGTTTCGCGGAGTTGGTTTGAATGAAGCTTCTGTTGATCTCGTTGCTGATCTCCTGAGTGAGCGGATAGATTTTGCTTTTATAATCCTTCCAGAGTCCGCCTTCGCGTTTAATCGCTGCTTTGATTTCATCGACTCCGGCGGTACGGATTTTGTCCGGTTTACCTTCGGCGAAGTACCGTTTGATGATTGAGCGAATGAGATAGTCTATTGCAATTGCCATTAAAAATTAAACTCCTGTTGTCCGGGGCGCTGCTCGAGACGTTTAAAATTTTGATAAGTGATTTTCGCTATGATGAATGATTCTGTGAGGAAGCGTTCACCGCAATCGTTGCAGATAACGATACGGGTATCGCATAGCTGGTTGAATTTCCATGCGCCGTTAACGCGTTGTTTATTCCTGTAGCATTTTAGTACCTGGAATTGTTCATTCCCACAGTTTCCGCAGGTCATTATTCTTCTCCCTCAGAGTAACCGGGTGATATTGCCGTGTGCAGCTTAAGGCTTAATTGCTTAAGCAAAGATGCAAATTTACGAATTTTATTTGAACGTGACTTGCTTATCGCGGAGTCGCAGACATCCATCATGCGCTGATCGGAGAGGAGGGAAAGGGCGTCGGTATCGTTAATGGCGATAAGGTTAAATATTTTTTCTGTTTTGGATTTGGCGGGGCTGAGAAACTTTTCCCGTGTTTGGGAAATGATTGTTGCAAACTGGCGGGTAGCGACTGTGCGCGCGAATTTAATTGCACAGTCGCATACTTCTTCCATATCTTCATCGATGAGAAGGTTCTTGAAGTCTTCATCGCTGATGTTGAGCAGTTCTTTGATCTGCTGGCTTCTTTCGGATTTTAACAATCCCGCGGAGGTTTTAGAGACGTAGCTTGGAGAGACTCCGAGGATTGATGCAACGTGTTTGTTTTTCATTGGATTATTTCAGTTGTGTTGGGAGTGAGTGTTTATTGCGATAGTCCATTTTGATTTTTGGGTTGATACCGATAACGATCATGAAGGCATGAACGCAGCGGCGGTGGAACGGCAGCTTTGTAATGTGGCTGAGTACCTGATCGATATCCTTGTTGATTGTTTTGACAACAATTTTTTTCATTTTCTTGACAATGAGATTATTCATTTGTTAACCTATAAGTTAAGTGATAGTTGGGGGCCGTATGCCTGATCTTCCATGTAGTCCATATCCATGATGCGTTCGTGGAGAGGTACCAGCCGGGACTTGAGCCAGTTCTTTCCTTCCTGATACTGCGCTTGTGTTTCTGCAATGCAGAAGCCACGGCTGCAGGACATGACGAGTTTTGATTTCGGGGCAATGTTCCAGCTCTTGATCTCTTTGACGAGTTCAGAGAAGTGGCCCCGGAATTGCGTCTCGGTTATTTCCACGTTAAATGAGAATTTTAAGTGACGGCATGCATCGACTGCCGTGAGTGGATTATGGTAGGTGGCGAAGTTGACCAGGATGTAATAGATATTGTGGAGGATCGCGTTATCGGCAGCCATGTTATTTCCCTTCCTCTTTCTCTTCGCCGGCTTCTGATTTTCTTTTTTCTATTTCGATTTGTTTTAATATTATCGGTTTAATATGTCTGAAATCTTCTCTCTCTTTTTTGGTCATTGAAGAAATTATTATCGGCTCATATTTTACGTGCCGTGCTGTAAAAAAGAAGCGTTCGTATCGGTTTAAGGCTGAGCGGAATAGTGCTTTGAATATTTCCTGATGCGAACTTTCGACTATTAAGCTAATGCCGATATTTTCTTCGGAAATTGTTTTTTTCTGTTGGTCTTCTTGAACGGCTTCAATTGCAAAAAGGAGCAGTGAGAGAGTGCGATATATTGCCGTCCATGAAACAGAAAGTTTTATTGTTAATGGCTTTTCGAAACGTTGTGCTTTGTTAGACATGCTATTTGTTCTCCTGATTAGCGAATGACTTGCCGCCTTTACTTATCTGATATTTTTTAGCGTATGGCATATGCTCTTTTTTCTTGAGTTCTGATGCCTTTTTTGAATCGGCACGGCGGCGCTTAGATTGTTTGTTGAGATAATCGAAGTATTTGGATTGGATGCTCATGAGCTCTCCCCTTGTGCTTTGCGAATTACATTCTCTATTATTTCTTCTACTCCACAAATTAAAACTGCAACGGCAATCCATTTCCGTAAAGTAAATATATCTCCTGAAGTCCATATTGAAATAGCGATTAAAATGTAAGCTGATTTCATGAGCAAAATTATTGTATCAAAAAATAAGTTTATGAAAAATTCAGTGAACCGTTCTGTATTCTTTATTTTTTTGCCTTTCTGAAATTTGAAGCTGCGGGGCAGGTGGCAAAGTGGCTGATATGGTATTCCTTGTTATAGTTTAAAGCTTCGCCACGCCGGAGTATGATTTTTTCTGCTTCTGTTAGTGTTGAGAAATTAACGGGCATTGTTTTGCCCGCGCTCGTTTGTACGAATGCCATGAGGGCGCCGCACGCTTTACAGATTGCCGGGTTATCCATTATATGTTCTCCGCGAGTACTGTTGAGAGTGTGATTTTGAGTGAAGGATTTTCTTCTTTGGCCTTGACTACTTCGGTATATGCTCCCTGTTTGGTTTTCATTTCGTGGTCTGCTTTTGCCTGTTTGATGTTGTGCTGTGAGAGGAAGAGCGTACCTTTGATTGATTGCCGAGCATAGATGCCGAGTTCGTTTATTAATCGCGCTGTTGCACGTAGCCAGTTTCTGAATGCTGATGTAACCATGTGAGTGTCCCTATTTTTTTGTGGAGAAAATGGTTCCCCGCTTTCGCGGGGATGACATACCCGCCTATCCTGCTGACCTATCCATTACTTGATTTTGATAGTCATGTCGGGACGGGCGGGAATTGTTTATGCTTCCTGAAGTGATTCTTCTTTGATGTCCAGATAGAAGAGTTCTTCGTTATCGACACGGAGGCCAACAGCGGCGAGTGTTTTATCGTCAACTGTTTTTGCAGTGTATTCTGCCAGGACTGCTTCTTTGTCGATTTCCTCTTTTGTCCGAACAAACTGCGGCATGAGGTTTTTTAAGTGTCCGAGAATTATTGCGATAGTGAATTTGCGTGAATGAGCGACAACCTTTGGAGGGGTGTTTCTGAAACCGATAACGCCGTGAGCAAATTCCTTAGAGCGTTTTTTCTCGAATTCGGCTTTATTCATTTTGCAGAATGCTTCGACATCGGCGGACAGAAGGGTGACTATTTCCCGGCTGGTTGCTGTCTGGTTATCGTATTTTTTTTTGATCGCGTTAATGGCTTCGTTCATCTCTGCCTCTGCTTTAGAGATTTTAGTTTTTGCCTTTGCGATTTCTGCCAAAACGATTGATACATCGTTGAAGTCCTTGATTTTCATATAGTACCTTTTTGGATAGTGGTTTGTGATAAGTTTTCGGAATGGATTCCTGCTTCCGCAGGAATGACATCGTCTGGTCTGTTTAAATACGTGCTTGTTACCGAGCAATGGATGATGAGGTTTTTGTCACGGAGCGATTGCAGGTGCAATACCTTTTCACCCGGTTGGATGACTTTGTACGATTCACCGGCGTAGTTGACCTGTTGGTTGATTTTATATTGCATATTAGTTGACATCCGTATACATGATGAGAACGAGAAGGTCAATGCGTGATTCCCAGATCTTCTGATCCGGACGAAGATCTCTTATAATTTTGCAGTAATCATAATACTGATCAGCCGCGGCGACTTTGTTGAGGTCGGGGTGGCGGTCTTTTGCTTCTTTGATGACTTCGTGAAGCGTTATAGAGCCGGTTAGAATGTTGTTCATTTTGCTGTCCAGGTTAAAATGGTGTTGATTTTAAGTAATACCGTAGCGAGATCGAGCGGGGTTAAAATGTTCTCGAATATCCATGACCACATAAAGTCCCGCTCCTGAATTTTATCGAGTTTGCGAATGATCAGGTCTGCATCGCCACTGCTCATGAGTGTGTAAAGGCGGCGCATTTTTGAGTGTTTGATTTCCCATGATGAAAGCTTTGTTCTCAGGGCCGGGATGTTTCCCACGATAAATGAGAATGTTGCTTCTATTGACCAGTTGAGCTTGTACTGTGTGATTTTGATTATTGAGTTCCGCTGGCGTAGAGTCATCCGGTCGCCTCGATACGCTTCGCACTCGGTGACCGGCTGGCTTGATGAGGAGCCAATACCTTTATCGTTTGTTAATCGTTCGACTCCTTTGTTGAGTTCCTTATTGAGTTTTTCCATGCGTTCACATAGGATGCGCGCCTGCATATCGCTGAGTTCTGTACAGGAGTTGAAACCGTACTCCGCAAGGAGTGTACGAAGTACGGAATCGTCTCCTGAGATCCGCGAGGACAGGATGTGCAGCTGACTGTTGATGTATGCTCTATGTGACTTGAATTGCTTCATGTTTTTTACCTCCCATGACTAAAGTCATGGGCTGGGAGTTCCTATTTTATTTGCTTCATTTGGTTGACTTCGTTGGTCAGGTTGAGTCCGAGTTTTTTTGTAAGGTGCAGCATGCCGTTACGTTCGGCGAGTGTGTTATCGACGACTTTCTTGCCTTGTTTGATCTGTGCCCGGATCTCTTTGAGCTGCTTCATTTCTTTTGAGCGGGTGATCATGGCGTTGAGTTTTTTCGCCTGAAGTTCGAGTTCTTTTACTTCGTCGAGTGTCTGGACGAGTTGTATTTGTGTATCATGCAAAGCGGTGACGATGAGGTCTTTCTGTTTTTTTGTAGAGAGGTTTTCAAAGTTCTGATGAAGGACGAGTCCGCTTTCGCCGACTTCGGTTTCTGAAATTTCTACTGATTTGGTTGTGTTCTTATCCATTGGGCTATCCTTTGTTTGACATGATTAATTTGTTATAGAAAATTTTAATGACTGATGTAAAGCTTTCGCCGGCAATCTTTCCGGCAATAAATATTAAAAGCATGCTGAGAAGTAGTCTGATTGATTTCATACGAGGTTGCATGCTCCATTGAATCTTTTGAACTGGAGAGCTGAGACCAGGCGATTTTTGTCGGCTGTTAAGCTTTCAATTGTTCCGTCGCGGTCTGCAATATTCTTCATGGTTTCATCTGCCAATTTATGAAGGGCTTCGAGTGCCTGACATAGAGGGCATTCGGTACCTTCATCAAATAAAATTGGAGCGTGTCCTTTTGTATCGTTGCCGTCGCAAAAAATGAATCCGCCAGTCATTATACCCTCCCCTGGAGGATATTGTCTGATGTTGTTCTAAACATGCGAGCCATTCCCTGGAGGATTTCCGGTGTTGGGAAGCTTTCGCGTTTGCTGAATTGCAGGAGCATGTTTGCAGAGGTGCCAAGTTCCGCTGCAATTTTACGGAGGCAAGTGCCGTCCTTCAGTATGTGCCGTTTAACAAAGAGAGATACATTTTCTCTGCATTGTTCTTCAGAAAGTAGTACCATATTAGTCCTCGTAGGTTAATGAAGTTGTTAAATTATCTTCTGAGTAGTGGAGCTCTGTTTCTTCGGTTTCCTGTTCCGCCGGGCGGAGGGAGATCTCGTCGCTGATCTTAATTTTATCGATTTCGGCAGAGAGCATGATTTGCGTGCGTTTCTTGATCTCTTTGCGTTTGTTAATGACTTCTCCTGAAGGGACGGATTGGATTGGGGAGAAGTGTTCGTCTTTAAGCTTCATGGATGTCATTGCTTCGGCAATTTGTTTAACGCCTTTCTCCATATCCTTTTTAAGGTTTGAAACCTGCTGGCGCGGATCGTTGACTTTGCGGGTGTTGTTAAGTGTCATGACGAACTGGCCGCGTGTGAAGAATTCGCCTGATTCGCAATCGACAAGTGCATCGGCTGCGTAGAGATCGACGGCTGACAGATCCTGCGGGTTATAGAATATGATGTATTCACGGTTGAGGAATGAGACCGGCTGCGCTTCGTTCGGGATGAATGTTTGTCCTTTGAACTGGAGTTGGCCCGTGAAGCGTTTGCGTTCTTCTTTTGATAAGGCGTAGCGCAATCTTTTATCCTCGACGTAATTGATAGTATGGTTCTGCCAATTTTCTTCGAAGTATTCACGGATAGAGATTTTGCGGGGTTCGCCATTGATGATCCGTTTGCGTGGTACTTCTGCATAAAAGCCGGTGAGGTAGTTTTCGAGTGCTGTTTTATAATCTTCGTACCAGGTGTTTGTTTCTTCCGGTGAGAGCTGGCGTCCGGAGTGACGTGATTCGCGATCTTTATCGGGGCCAATGAAGTTTTTGAAGTAGCTATCGAATTCATTTTTATAGAATCCGAAGGTACGTTCGCGGAGTGCTTTTGCGGTAGGTGTGTAAGCTTCTACTGCTTCGCAGGTTGCGCCTGGCATATCGAGACGATCCATGAAGGTACGGATGCGGTCTGATTTTGCGATACCGTTATCTACTTTGAATTTGATGTTCGGGAGTCCGTAGAATTGGATAAGTTCTACCATTGAGTTAAGTACGTCCTCTGAGTTGATTTCTCCGACCTTGATGATGTGCGATAAATCGAAGCCGGTCTTTTCTTCACACCACGTCCAGATCTGGACTTTCTTTTCAACTACCTTGCCCGCGTTCTGATCCCATACGAAGACTTTGAATACGTCTGCTTTATGATCGTCACCGACGACGATATCCATGAAGCCGAGGTTATCTGTGAAGGCGCCGGTAACACGCGGGAGCGTGTTGCGCCAGGTGTTATGGTGGTTGAGAAATTTGTGCAAGTTGTCGTATCCGGAGTGACGGAATTCATTGGTTAATGTACGTTTGAGGGTGGCTGCCGGAATGGCTGCAAATTCATAGTATTCTTCATTCAGTTTGCCGTAGTATTGAATGTAATTAACGAGCTGGCTGACGTTCGGTTTTGCGTTTTCAAAATAGAGGAAAGCCGCAAGCGGGAGGAGTTTGCTGATGTTATTAGAGAGTGCTACATTTCTAATTATGTGTTTATCAGCTCTCTCCTTCCGTTGCAGTGCTTTGGCACCAAGACCGGGGGTAGAAACGTTTTTGATTTTTCGGTATATCGATTTAGTATCATAACCGACTATTTTGATTCCTGCCTCTCCGAGTCGGGTGACCGTAGATTGGATGAACTCAATTATCCCTTTTTTGCGCTCTGGATTTTTAGCCGCAATTAATATCTTGCTATTAAATAATTTCTTGAACTCATTTACGTGCATCCTTTGATTAGATGCAAAAAGCACATACTGCTCTATTTCTTCTTGGGTTTCAAGAACGTACGTTCTTCTATCAGTCATAGTCGCCGTTGTAATTCGGCCTTCACGGCGCCAGCGGTAAGCTGTACGCATATTGATATCATGTAACAAGCAATATCCTTCAAGCAACTGCATTTTTAATCCTTGTAATTAAATTTTTGTTTTTTGGGGTTCTTTTACCAGCCAGGATAAGCGAAAGATAGCAGGCTGAGATGCCTGCTTTTCTGGCAACCCAGTCATGTCTTAGTCCTTTTTTTTCGATTTGTTTTAGAATTTCTAATTGCATAATTTCACCGTATAAATGAAAAGTATAAATTTCATTCGTAATATAAATCCGAATATTCGAAATTGCAAATGGTTTTTTATTTTATTTTTCGTAAATCTAATTCGAGGTGATTTTGTTTGATAGAGATTTGGACAGAGAGGTCTCTGAACGAGTAAAGCTTTTAATAAAAGAGCAAAATTGGAATAATGTCCAATTGGCTAATTTTTTAGGGCTTAGTAATTCATCCGTTCATGATATTTTGGTAGGGACTTCGACTTGGAAAAGTTGGCAGTTGGCTAACATTGCTGCGATGTTTTGTGTAACTCTGGATTATCTTATTTTTGGCGACATTGATTTTACTAAAAATCTTATCCATAAAAGGACGCTGGAGTTTGAGGAACTGGTTAAAAAATATAAGGACAATCCGAGTGAGATTCCTCGTATAATGAGGCTTATGAATAATGAGAATATTCTCAAGGATACTTTTGGTAAAAAGGTAGTTGATTCAGATTTAAAAAAGGCTACAAAACTCATAAGTAAAAAGGGTAAGAAAAATGATATTAAGTGAATATGAAAAAATGGTAGAGATTGAAAAAGAGACTTTGCCAAATAGTTTCTTGAATGGTACCGGGGTTCTGTTTTTTATTGTAGGAACTGTGTCGTTTTTTTTGGCAATTTATTTGGCCGGGAAGGATGAGTTTCGTTGGGTTTCTACCTTCCTTTCGAGCGGGCTTTTTTTGATCGGTTTTGGAGGTCTTGTTTCCGGGTTTGCTTTGGTTGAAAAGCATCTCCGGATTTTAGTAAAATTTAAGATGCTGGAGAAGCAGATTTCTGGTCTTGAAAAATAGCCACTGTGACATTTTTTTATTACCCTTTTTGTTGAGGTTTGGTGACTGTGACAAAAGCACTCTGCGACTGCGACATTTTTATTTTTTTTCTTTAGAATTTCGCGCGAAAACGCAGAATGGTGTTTTAAATAATTTTAAAAACGATGGTTTTCTCAAATAGCGTGAACAGGAAGTTTTCTTTTTGGCGCGTAATCGTAGAGCGCTTTAAGGCTTTTTCTCAAATAGCGTGGGTTTAAACACTATGTATAACGGCAATCAACTTGAGTTGAGTGCTGTCGGATTATTTCCTCTGAAAAATAAAATGACGTTAAAAGGTATTCTTGAGGGGAAAATTTATGCAAAAAATGAAGTTGGTACCGGTGCCA
>CAIWCR010000030.1 GCA_903911245.1 uncultured Parcubacteria group bacterium
ACTCTCCCTTCTTACCGGAACGACCTCACAACTTACCGCTGCCATCGTTGACCAATATGGCAGCCCCTTTGCTGCCAGCACCACCTGGCAAACCAGTTCATCATCCGTCGCCACCGTAAACAGCAGTGGGTTAGTGACGGCGGTTTCCCAAGGTAATGCCACTGTTACTGCTATAAGTGGTGCAATTACTAGTAATGCAGTAGTAGTAAATGTTGGTGGAGTAACGGGAGTTATTGATCCAACCGCTCGCTATGCGTGGAACGATTTAGTCGGATGGATTGATTTCGGTTATTCAACTGGCTCGGTTAATGTGGGTCCAACTCAATTAACTGGATATGCATACAATAATAATATTCAGGAAATTGCATTGGATTGTGCTACGTCGCCGGCTGGCAATATCTGCGGATCGAGCAACTTCAAGGTTAACCGCAATATCTCAACAGGAGATCTCACTGGTTGGGCATGGGATGGTACTATCGGATGGATTAGCTTCAACTGCGCCGATCAGGGTTGGTGTGCTTCATCGACATATAATGTTAATATCAATCCAGCGACAGGTGTCTTTACTGGTTGGGCATGGAACGATGTGATTGGATGGATCAGCTTCAATTGTTCGAACCAGAGCACTTGCGGATCTTCTAACTATAGCGTAAAGGTAAAGACGAACTAGATTATCAGTAAGGAATTGAATTTAAACAGAAGAGAGAAATCTCTTCTGTTTTTATTTTTTTTGTTTTATCCCCATCATTGTGTTTGGATAGAATTATGTCTATCATGTTATAATTTTTAAAATGGGAATTTAAAATAATTCTCGCATAATGAATAAGCTCAAAACACTTTCCTTAAGTATCCTTATCGGTTCCTTTGCGGGAGCTGTAGCAAGTTTTGCATTCTCAAGTCCCGGCACCAATCAACCACCCAATGGGAATCCTACCTTCTGGCTCCTGAATGGAACGAACATGTATTACTCAGGAGGAAATGTTGGGATAGGGACAAGTACGCCAGCATGGAAATTACAGATTCTTGGTGGAGCAACCCAGTTATTTTTAGGAACTACTGATTTTATCAATGGAAGCACGGGAAGTGCGCTCTATATGGGAACATATGGAAGTTCTGGTAATGTTTTTTCACAAATCCAGGCGGTAAACACAGGAAACACTGCCGCTACTAATTTGTTATTGAATCCAAACGGAGGAAGTATAGGCGTAGGAACAACAACTCCAGGGACAGGAACTGCTAATGTTGGTGAAAAATTAGATATTGAAGGGGGCTATATGAGACTGGGATATACTGGAGGACCATTCCTTAATTTCTATCAATCAACCGCAGGAACTGATCTGAAATTTACACGCATTGGGTCTGCCGGAGGAGATATGTACTTTGATAGCATCAATGATGCCTATACCACTCCTGCCACCAGACTCTTTATTCAACACACGACTGGTAATGTGGGGATTGGGACGACCGCACCAGGAGAGAAGCTAGAAGTGAACGGGAATATTAAATTTACTTCTGATGGGAGTATTATATCAAAAGCGCCAAGGGCTATTCATTCGACCGATCCTCGAGTTGGATGCCCTGCTTCTTGGCCGGCGAATACTGCTTTTTGGACATCAAGCTTTACACTTTCAAGAACGAGTACGATATTTGTGAGTGGAGATATTATTCGACAGACTTCAGGAAGGGCTGATTTGGCATTAGTTGTTGATGCGAGTCAGGTGAACCAGCAGATTACGAATACTGGAGGGACACTTGATTGGCTTGGTGGAAATGTTGAATGGAGCGGGGTATTAAGTCCCGGAACTCATTCAGCCTATATGTCTAGTCCATCGGCAAACATTTGGGGATGCGGCGCTGGTTGGGGATCTATGGATATTTTGATATTCGAGAACTAATCTTCGGCTCTTCTAAATAAGCTTGTAGCTTATTTCCTTTATCCCTTTTATTCGTCTCAATTTCAAAATCAATTTTTCGATTTTTGATTTATCGATTGATTGAATCTGTACTTTGCTAATTGGGAAGCGACTTCCTTTTGAGTCATCAACATGGAAGGCCATAATGTTCATATGATTTTGAGCGATGGTTGTCGAAACATCTTTAATAAGACCGACGCGATCTTCAGTCGCGATTTTTAGCTCGGCGTGTGTGAATGGTGCAATACTTGCTATCAGTTTATTCTTTGCGCGCATTGATGCACGGATGTGGTCGCGTGCAACGGTTGTTTTTACGAATTGGAGCCATGCTTCCGACGGACGCTTTCCTTTTTGCATGATGATTTCTACAAGGTCACCTGATTGAAGCTCATGATCAAGCTGGACGAGCGTGCCGTTTATTTTTGCGCCGGCGCATGCATCTCCGATTTCGGAATGAATATGATAGGCGAAATCAACGGGTGTTGCTCCTGCGGGAAGATCGATGGCATCGCCGCGCGGGGTGATGGCGAAAATACGCTCCTTGAAAAAATCAATTTTCATGGCATTCATAAAATCATCGGGATCGATTTGTTTTCCCGAAAAGTGTTCCTGCCAGCTTTGTAGTTGTTGTACCCATGCGATGTCTTCTGCGGCTACTTTCCCGGAGACTTTTTTCCCGCTTGTGTTTTGTTTATAGATCCAATGAGCGGCGACGCCGTGCTCATTTTCTTCGTGCATTTCTTTTGTTTTTATCTGGAATTCTATTATCTTTTCTTCGGGGCCAATGAGCGTAGTATGCAAGCTTCGATAAGCATTTGGCTTCGGCATGGCAATATAGTCCTTGATGCGCCCGGGAAGCGGTGGCCACTGTTCATGAAGAATCCCCATGACGGCATAGCATTCGGAAATGGTGCCAACAATAATGCGCATTGCGACAAGGTCGTACACTTTCCCAATATCCATGTCGTGGCGCAAAAGTTTTTTGTACAGGCTTCCGTAGCGTTTTGCGCGGAAGTCGATTTGTATCGGGATGATGCCATTTTTTTCGAGCAATGCGTTTAGTTCTGGTTTTATTTTTTCCAGATAGGCGAGGCGTTTTTCATATTGCTCTTTTGTTGTGGAGAGCAACCACTGATATTCTTTTGGATTGAGATAGAGAAATGCGAGATCTTGAAGTTCACCGGTTACGTTTTGCATACCGAGACGATAGGCGAGCGAGGCGTAAATTTCATCGGTTTCGAGCGCAATTCTTTTTTGTTTCGCCGGCGGAAGCGCGGCAAGTGTTCGCATGTTATGAAGTCGGTCGGCGAGCTTTATGAAAACAACACGCAGATCTTGGCTTAAGGCAAGAATCATTTTCCTCATATTCTCCGCCTTATTTTCAACGCCACGATATTTTATGGTGCCGAGCTTTGTCATGCCGTCTACGAGGAACGCGATTTCATCGCCGAACTCTTTTTTGATATCAGTAATGGTAATGCCGGTATCTTCGACGGTGTCATGAAGCAATCCTGCTACGATGGTCGCATTATCAAGTTTCCAATCAAGCAGGATGTTTGCCGTTGCGAGAGGATGAACAAAATATGGTTCACCGCTTTTGCGTTTTTGGCCTTTGTGCGCTTTTTCGGCAAAAAGATAGGCCTTTGCGATCATGCCCTGTGGATCCTGTTTTATAATATCCTTGATTGACATAGCTTAAATGTATGATTAAAAATTTGAAATGTAAAATGACCACCCCTGTTATTCTCCGGCTTGGCCGGAGGATCCACGCTTTTAAAAAGATAGAAGCATGGGTCATCCGTTTTTCCGCCAGAGGCGGATCTTCCCTGGGAGGAAAAGCATGGATCCTGATCGGAGCTTGTCCCGTACCACGATACGGAATCAGGATGACAATAATGGCGATGATGATATTGCAAGTCGCTCGTTCTTTCCGGTGATTTTGAAATATGATATCATCAACGTATGAACCCAGAGCATATAAATCTTTTTTCTGATTTGTTATCTGAAAACGAGAAGGAGATTCGTCCGAAGGTATATGAAAAAGACGAATGTCCCGTGTGTGGTAATTTCTATGAAGCACGGGGAAGTTGTCGTGCGTGCATGAATGATAAGCGTAAACTTCCGGGACCTACAGAAACAGAAGATGAGATTCCAAAAGTTTCTGATATAGAAGAAGGGGACAAGTGTCAGAATTGTAATAACGAATTTTATAGCGGGGGAAGCTGTCCGGATTGTGCAGATGAAGAAGTTAAAAAGCAGTTTCTAAAAGAAAACAAAGAGGGAAAACAACCATAATATGGATTACGCAAAAGAACTTGAAGAGCTTGGCATTGAAGCCCGCCGGTTAGGCGGGCGGCTTTGAAGTTGAGACAAAAGAAAAAGAAGCGCAAGAGATTACTGCCGAGATGTCCGATTCTGAATTTTGGAAGGATCGTGTTAATGCTGATGAAAAAATAAAGATATTAGGCATCCTGCAGGATGTTCTTACTCGCTATCATGCAATCGAAAATGGATTGACTGATCTCCAAAAGGAATTCAATGAGGGGAAATTTTATGAACTGAAAAGCGCATTTAAGGCATTTGAACTCGATCAGCTTTTTACGGAACCATATGACGCGCAGGCGGCGGTACTTTCTGTTTTTCCTGGCGCAGGAGGAGAAGACGCCGAAGATTGGGCGCGGATGCTCGGTGTTATGTATGAAAATTATGCGAGGAATCATGGATGGAAAATAAAAGTGATTGATGATAATCCTCGTTCACGGACGATTGAGCTCCGTGGTGATCATGCGTACGGCTATCTCAAAAAAGAATCAGGAGTGCATCGACTTGTTCGTATTTCGCCGTTCAATACAAAGCATTCGCGGGAAACATCGTTTGCTCTTGTTGAGGTGGTTCCTGATTTACCCGCGCTTGAAGAATCAAAGTTACAAATTCCAGAAAAAGATTTAAAAGTTGAGTTTTATCGTTCGAGCGGACCTGGAGGGCAGAATGTTAATAAGGTGGAAACTGCCGTGCGGATTACCCACTTACCTACGGGAATTGTAGCGGGTTCGCAAGCACAGCGTGCGCAAGCACAGAATCGCGAATATGCTTTGAAATTTTTGAAAGCGAAACTTTTTAGTTTGATGCAGAAAGAAAAAGTAGCTGAGCTTGGTCATTTGCGAACGAAGATAAAGCCGGAGTGGGGGAATCAGATTCGTTCCTATGTTTTGAATCCATATCAAATGGTGAAAGATCATCGAACGGATATTGAAACATCTCGCGTGGATGATGTACTCGCAGGCAACCTTGATAAATTTATCGAAGCGGAGCTGGAAGCGAAATAATAGTTTTCTTCCTGTCTATCATTCTGGACAAGGGCGCTTCGCCCGCGATCCAGGATCTATGTTTTCTTCTCCGTTAAGAGGGTTAATCCTGGATCCTGGATAAATCGCGAAGACGCGATTTTCCAGGACGACAGACGGGAGAGATCCTTTTCTTCGTTTGATATGATAAATGGAGGATTGATGTAAACTTCTTTTTAAATAAAAAAAACAAGGACTTCCTTTTCAGGAAGTCCTATATCTATATGCTGATTATTTTTGACAGCAGTTCAGCGCTGCTGTGTTTGGGTTGAAGAAGGAGGAGGAGTCATCGTTACAGCACCCTGGGCAAGTGCTTTGTCCAGGATTTTCTGTAATTGAGGATCTTTCTTCACTTGGTCAATTGTTATGACCAAATTAGGAGCGACCCTCGCTATATAGTCTTTCTCCTCCTGAGAAAGTGCTCGTAAAACGAGCAGAGCCTTTTTCTCCGTTACCTGTTTAGGTGGCGGAGTTGGTGCTTTGCACGTCATCCAGTCGCCGACTTTTTTGACCGGCGGTGGAGAAACTTCTACTGGCGGCGCTTCGATCGCCGGTTTTTGAATCGACGAAGTCGATTTTTCGATCGGCGGAGTTGGTATTACTACCGGCGGGAGCGGACGATTTGTTCCGTGTCCACGCCATTCAGATTTTTGTTTTTCCGGTGCCGGAGGTGGGGTAGGTTCTTTTTCTTCCTTCACTACCGGCGGTTTCGTTTCGTATGGGCACTTGCATTCGCATTGCACTGTTCTTGGTATCGTCGATACCTGGTCAGGTATGTACGGATGCCAATTCAGCGAAATGTAAAGCAAACATCCAGCAATTACGAGCAATGATGTCGCGATAATGCCTAAAAGCATTATTTCGATTTTCTTAAACATGTCTTTCTCTCCTTTCTTTCGTATTTTTGATACTAAAGAAGATTGAGAACCTCGACGATTGTCACATATTTGTTTCCTTTTGCTTCGCGCGAACCGTCCCTTTTCAGGCAACGAGAACCGTTTTGCAAAGATCTGCAAATATATCTACACCGCACCTTCAAGAAATTCATCACTGCTCTGCGCGAACCGTCCCTTTTCAGGCAACGAACCACTTTGCAGGATGGTGTTTCATAAAGACATCTTTGGTTCTTTGTCTTTCTTTATGAAAAATCATCCATTGGGTTCGCGCCTGCCACGAACTATTTTGTGTAGCTCTTGGCAAGTTCTGGTCGCTTATTGAGAAGTTCAGCGGCATGTGTTTTGCGGTTTTTCCAACCAGCGATGACTCCATCTCCGAATTTTACCTTTACCCCGTCATCTTGCATCAGAGCATTGCAAGGGAAATATAAATCTTCCTTTTCGAGGAGGACCCACATTTTGACTTCGCTCAAATTATTCTCTGTTGCATAGATTTCGAGATCTCTAAGGCTTGGGTTCACGAGTGGCTCTGTTAGCTTGGTAGTGCTTTCTTTTTTCTCGGTTTTTTTACCGCGAGCAAAAAACATTATCACAAGCAAGAGAGCGGCAACGATGAGAGCGGCAACGGCATATTCAATGAGCGACATAACTTTACCAAGATTCTCTTCACGAATCTTTTCAGTTTGCCGCTGTTTTTCCGCCAATTGCCACTGAGCATTCAACTGATCTTGTTGGTCTTTGGTAAGACCTTTCAGATCGTTGACCGCCTTTTTGTTTTCATCGACGGTTTTTCCGAGTTGATCGGTTGTTTTTCCCAACCGATCATTTTCGGCCTTTTGGCGTTGCGTTGCCTCTTGTTGTCTACGCACTGCGTCAGTCTGCTGTTGAGTCAACTTCTCCTGCTGTTGCAGGGATTGATCCAATGCATCGCTTTGATTTGGCGTCGCAGATGCGAACGAAACCGGAAGTAACGCTATGAAAAGCGCAACGATAAATAAACTAACCCATTTTTTCACTACAAACCCTTCTTTCTTATTCTTATTCTTTCTCCTCGGTGTTTATATATCATTATCATCGATTTCGGTATTGCGTTATGCGCTGTCCGATTTCGACGAATTATTATCGCTCTTTAAAGTATTTTTCCTTCTTTTTTCCCCTTTATTTATGTGTCAACGAGCGGGCTTGCCATTTCTTATGACAAGTGCCCTTATTATACACGAATAGCTAAATTTGTCAAATAGCAAAAACGGCTAGTATTCTTTATCTGTCATCCTGAACTCGGTTCAGGATCCACGCTTCCAATTTTAATTTTTCAAAGTATGGATCCTCCGGCTAAACCGGAGGATAACAAAGAGATGGAGGGGAGAGACTCTTTTGGAACAAAAAAAAGAACCCCGCGATGAGCGCGGGGTTTTTGGTACTAGCTATTTAGGAGGGGAAAGGGCCGTGTTAGAGGCGGTAGTGACGGTAGAGCGGAAGCCGAGGGCTACCACATCCCATCTTTCTTCCAAGGAGTTCACTGCTGACTCCTGTTGGAAGAATATGATGAAATTGATTCCAAAATTGGAACCTTTCTTCTTTCCGTCGTATTGGCCGGCAACTTTGTTGACGACCACTACGTCCGCTCCGGCAAGACCTAGATCATATACTGCCTCACAAACGGGAGGTAGGTATATGGCGTTTTTGCCAGTTACGGAGAAGCGTTTTGCGGATACGTAGTTCGTCATAGAATACCCGGACATTACTTCGCTTAAGTCTTCTTTGTTTGTATAGAAGATTTTAACGGTTTTCATTTGTCCGTTGTATTCTTTTCCGGCGCAACGTGCCGCATCCCGCATCGTCATTTCTCCTGGCAGGAACACTGCGCATTGTAGTGCCGATGCCGTTGGCTGTGTCGCGTTCGACACATCCGCTGGGGGAGCGGTGCCGGTGATGATGGTTAAAACACCATTTCCGATACCGTTGCTGTTATTGCCGTTATTTATAACGGCGGATGACGAGGAATTTGCCGATGACGAGGAAGACGAATTTGATGTTGATGTCACATCCGCGAACGCAATTGAAGACATCGACACCGTTAGTATTATTGACAGTGTCAGAATCAAAAACTTTTTCATTTTGTTTCCCTCTCTTTCTTTTCTGAAATTTTTTCTCCGCTCTTCGCGGCTTTCTCTCCTAATATATAGCTTTCCTTATCAAAGTAACTGACCAAAGCATACATGATATCTCAATTTTGTCAAGCTTTACATTTGGCTTGATTTGTAGTAGGGTTTGACCAGAACTTTTACAACCTTATTTTCGGGCTCTTTAATAATTTAATACCAAAGAGTCGGAAAATAAAAATAATACAGACAAAACAGATGAATCAGTTTTCAAGAAAGTTTTTCTTTCCCACGAAAGACAGCTTTTTGGTATCAATCAAGGTGATTATCCTTGGATGTGCCATGGCATCTCTTTTCGTTGGAAACTCCGGATTCTCCCTTGTTTCTGTCGTGCATGCTGAAGACGTGAGTGTCTCTTCGAGCGCAAGCGCTTCTTCAAGTTCTTCTTCGAGTTCAAGTTCGAGCTCGTCTGATGATCAGGCTTCTACGACAGCATCAACTGATTCCGGAACATCTGCCTCTACTGAAAGTCAAATTGACGTTAGTGGCGGCGGATCAGTAAGCGTAAGCGATTCCGCAAGCGCTTCATCAAGTGCAAGTTCAAGTGCTTCTGCAAGCGCCAGTGGTGACGATGACGATCAGGTCGGTTCCGCCGATCTCTCCGTTACGAAAACCATTAATAATGCCAATCCGAACCAGGGCGAAACCGTGCGTTACACGGTAACTGTCTTGGCAAACGGACCAGCAACATCAACGGGCGTTGTTGCAGTTGATCACTTACCAGCCGGCCTTACATTTGTCTCGGTTAGCTCGTCAATCGGTACCTATTCGAGCTCGACGGGAGTATGGACGATCGGTGACATAAGTGCGGGTGGTAGTGCGACACTTGTCATTACGGCAATTGTGGACGCAGTGCCGGGAACGATTATTGCGAACACCGCAACGGTGAACGAGGATTCGTTATCGAATGATCCGAATCCGAATAATAATTCTTCAACAGTTACCTTTATGGCAGGACCTCTTGCCAATCTTTCAGTTACTAAAGTAGTGGATAATGCGACTCCTCAAACGGGGGATATTGTGCATTACACCATTGTAGTTACTGATAATGGACCGGCAAGTTCTACTAACGTAATAGGGACGGATACCCTTCCTTCCAATCTTACCTTCATTAGTGCAACGACCTCACAAGGTACGTACACTTCTTCGACGGGAGTATGGTCGATTGGAAGTTTGGACGTAGGAGCTACGGCAACTATGACGATGGCCGCACTCGTGAATGCCTCTTCTGGTACAACGATTGTGAACACTATCAATGTTGACGGAATTCCCGATCCGAGTGCAAGCGCGACAATTATCGTTACGGGAAATACCTGTACAAGTAATTGTTACAAGGCACTCGCTGTTGTCATCACCGGATTGCAGGGTGGCGCAACCTCAACAGTTGCCGTTACCGATCTCACCGCAGGAACAACGACGACTGACGTTACCGGAAACGGTACGTTACCGCTCGCTCTTCCCGTGAATGA
>CAIWCR010000031.1 GCA_903911245.1 uncultured Parcubacteria group bacterium
GTCAGCTCTTTCAAATGACCGACATAGCCCGTGTGATGATAATATATTTTACCGATTTCCTTATTGCCGGTAACGACAATATCTTTGCAATTCGAAACAAAAACCTTATCTTCGGAAACACGATTTGGCGCATATGACGCGTCTTTCTTCCCCTGTAAAATAAGGGCTATGTTTGATGCCAATCGGCCTAAAACTTTATTTTTTGCGTCAATATGATAATCCATGGAAGTTAATAATGTTATACAAATTCAATTCGCGCCATTCTTGTTCCGTCCCTTTTTCGAGCTTTCTGAAGCTTTGTGATACGAAGATAGCCACCTTTTCTCTCGGCATAACGCGGACCAAGCTCTTCGTAGAGTTTCTGCGCGATTTCTGAATTATGGACACGCTGAATAAGAAGTCTTCGGTTTGCGAGCGTCTGTTTCTTTGCAATCGTTATCAATTTTTCAACCATTGGCTTGATCGCTTTCGCGCGAACCTCGGTCGTTTCAACAACGCCTGCACGAATAACGTCATTCGCAAGATTCCGCATAAAAGAAATGCGGGGACCTCGCAAACGATTGAATTTTTTTTCTTTTACTAAGTGCCTCATATTACTTCTTTACTTTCTTTGTCTTTTTTACAGCGGATGTCGATTCTTCCGACGGCTCAAAATCCTTCATCTCAATCGCCGAAACTTTTTCAAAATGATCCTTCAAAATATTTGCCGCTTTATGAAGCGCATGAGAAGGGCTTATGGTTCCATCGGTCGTAATTTCGATCTTCAAACGATTGTAATCTGTTCTGTCCCCTACGCGCATGTCTTCAACGGTATAGTTCACGCTCTGAACCGGCGTAAAAATAGCATCAATAGCAATGGTTCCGATAGAAAGCCTCCCTCCTTCGGTCTTTCGGTTTTCTACGGGAACATATCCGAGTCCTCGCTCAACTTTAATTTCAATATCGAGTTCGGCGTCCTTCGCGGTAAGATGTGCCAAAACCTCTTCAGGATTCATAAGATCGACATCTGAATTGAGCTTGATATCTTCTGCAGTAATCGTCCCCTCTCCTTTTTTCTTAAGAATAAGAGTCTGAGGCTCGTCGGTATGAAGATGAAAACGAAGCTTTTTAAAATTGAGCAAAAGCTCAACAATGTCTTCTTGTACGCCCGGTATTGTTGAAAATTCGTGCGGGGCATTTTTTACTTTGATTTCTGTAACTGCCGCGCCAGGAAGCGATGATAAAAGAGCGCGACGCAAAGCATTTCCAATCGTCAATCCGTATCCGGCAAAAAGTCCTCCAATTTCAAAAACGCCGCCTTTTTCGTTCTCAGAAACGGTTTTTATTTCGACTGTTGAGGATAAGTGTGTCCATTCCATGTTTTTATTATAGATATTTAAAATCCTTTATTTATTAAATGATTCGACCAATAAGTTTATTTCGAAAGGCACTTCGATGTCTTTCGGAAGAGAAAGGACCTTTCCTTCCATTTTTTCAGAATTGAGTGCAAGCCACGACGGCGGATCATACTGTCCAAGTGATTCTTTCTGTTTCAAAAGAGCTCCCGTAATATCTTTTTTCGTTCCGATGACATCTCCTGCTTTTACAAAAAGACCCGATGAGCGAACTTTCTTGCCATTCACCGTAATATGACCATGCATAACAAGCTGGCGAGCGGCCGCTCGAGAAGGAGTAAAGCCAAGCCGAAACACCGTGTTATCGAGGCGTCGTTCAAGGAACTCTATAACCTTCATACCAGAGGCGCCCTTGGTCGCCTGCGCCATACCAAAAAGACGGCCCAAGCTTTTCTCATCAACACCATACATGAGCTTAAATTTGTTTTTCTCTCTTAATTCAAGTCCAAACTCAGAAAGGGCGCGCGGACGCGATTTCGGCCCGTGAACACCAGGACGATATGGCTTGCGCACAAGCGCTGATTTCGGCGACAAAGCACGCTCACCCTTGAATCCAAGGCGCACGCCCAACGCTCGTTCTTTTTTTTCTTTTGGTCCACGAAGCATGATTAGTTTTTAAATAGTTATATGAGAAATGAATTATAGCCGAAAGCCTAGAAAAGTAAAGGTTTTTTATTATATGCGACGCACCTTACACGGTCGGGGCCCGTTATGCGGAATCGGTGTTGCGTCTTTTATTGAAAGAATATTGAATCCCTGGTTGATAAAAGAGCGGATTGCAGAATCTCTTCCACTGCCGACACCTTTCACAATTATAGAAACCGTATCTGGGCCAGTTGCCTTTATTTTTTCCGCAATCGCCACCACTACCTTTGATGAAGCAAACGGAGTTGCCTTTTTGGGGCCAGAAAAACCAAGAGAGCCAGCAGAACCCCATGCCAAAACATTACCCGAATTATCGGTTACGGTAACGACCGTATTGTTATAGGAGGCATTGATATATACCTTTCCCTCAAGTACTTTCTTTGATTTCTTCGAACTCGCCGCCGCGCGCGCTGCCGCTGATTCCACGCCGGATTTTTCTTTGAGGACCTCCTCCGAAGATTGTGTTGTTATTTTTTTCTTTCCCATATTTTTGGTTAAATTGTAATCTCTTACTTCAAGTCAACTTTTCTCTTTCCGCTTCCGGCGGTCTTTCTCACGTTTCCACGCACCGTGCGTGAATTAGTCTTCGTCCTTTGGCCGCGCACCGGCAATCGACGCATGTGTCGTACTCCACGATATACCTGCAATTCTTTCAGTCGGCTTATATTGCGCTTGATAATCTGCCTCAAATCGCCTTCTACGGGAAAATTCTTTTCGATAAAGTTCTGAATACGCAAAATTTCGTCTGCGGTAAGATCTTTCGCACGCTTATCAAAATCAACTTTTGCGGCAACAAGCGCTTTTTTGCTCAAAGTCGGCCCGACGCCATAAATATAAGTAAGCGATGCTTCTATTCTTTTGCTGTCTGGTATGTTTACTCCAAAAATACGCATGATTTTTCTATAAAATTATCCCTGTCTTTGTTTATGTTTCGGGTTTATACAAACAACGCGAACCCTGCCCTTTCGTTTAACGATTTGGCATTTATCGCATATTTTTTTGACCGAACTACGTACCTTCATATTGATATTATAGTGTAATGTCTTATAACCTTCTTACAATTCTTCCTTTTTCGCCATCAGGGCTCATCTCGATAAGAACCCGATCGCCCGGAAGAACTCGTATCTTATGCAGTTTCATCTTGCCAGCCATATGAGCAAGTACCGTCTCCCCCGAATCTTTAAGTTTCACTCGAAACATGAGATTTGGAAGCGCCTCAAAAGCAGTTCCTTCTTTTGCGAAGTCCATACTATAAAATAAACGCTTGTTCGTTACTTATGACTCGATTCATATGAGATAATTGATACCTAGGAGAGAGTATACCTCCAAAACGCCTTATTTGTCAACGACTAGATTTTGTTAGCGCGAAGCACATTACAAAATCAGGAGTGCCCGTGGCATGCGAAGCAACAAATATTAAGACGCGCTCAATATTGAGCGCGTCTTAAGACATCTTTTCGTAATGAAGCTAGTTCGCGACAATCTGTATTTTATCTTTATTAGATGGGATATTTCCCAGCCATGCAGGCCATGCTGAAATAGTGCCATCAGCAAGCGCGGGAAGCGCTGCGATTGCCAAGCGAGCGTCACTCATACTCTTTCCAAGAATAGAATCCCTGAATTCATCTGCTGAAAAAGCAGGTTCAACGGCTCCGCGGGCATCAAGGGAAAAACTCATCGTATTATTTATAAAGTCCGCTCGAATATCGCCATATTTCAGATCCAAAGAACTGAACGCGGCACTCGTCGTGTTATTTCCCTGAGCGAGGGTCAGTAGGAACGTCTTAAGAATTGATTCATCAAAACCAATCGCCTGGAATGCTGCCTCTCCGAAAACGCTGAATTTTCCGTTTTGATCGGTGGTAGTGTTTACTGAAAGCTTCGTAATCTGCGTACTCGTTGCGCCGTTAAGAATCTTAAAATTCTCAGGATAATTTATTCGTCCGGCATCCGAAAACGCCGATTGTAAGATAATCGTAGTACTCGCTTTCGCTGCAGCAATATCGCTTGCAGTTGGAACTTTTTTGAAACCTATGAAACCACCACTGGTCGAGCTTGCAAGAGATCCATAAAATCCATCATATTTAGCCGTGCCCTGAAATCCGGGAACAGTTAATTTTGCTATCGGGCCAACGTTATACGAGTCACCGGCCTGATCAGCAATAACTTGTACATTAATAGAGGAAGGAACGATTTGTCCGTTCGTTATCTGAGCTCCCGGCACAACGACTCCACTTATAATACGAAAGGTCTTTCCATCCGGCGTTACGAAACGCGTTGTCGCAACAAGCGACTGGGCCGCCGAACTATAAGCATTATAAATAGTAAGTGTCCCTTTTGCTTTTTCTGAAACGTTTGCACTGCCGGACGCCTGGAAAAGCTGGGTGGTATTTTTGGAAGATTTTATAACACTCCCCTTGATTATTACCTGATTACCTACCTGCGTTGCCGGGGAAACAGCGGAAACACTAGCAGTAAAAGCATGGTTATACTCCCATGGTGTCTTTTTGAAATCAATCGTTATTTTTGCGCTGCCCAAAAAATGAGGTACGGCAAAAAAGAGACCCGCGATAACAAGAACAACGGGAATACCAAAGGTAACAATTTTTCCCAAAATAGTACGCTTCCTCAGCGCTTGCTCTTCATCATGCTCGTCAGGTATTGTTGCCTCTTTGAAAAACCGATTGTTATCCGAAAACGCTCCCTCGTTCTCCGGCTCGTGTTCACCTGATGATTCTCCTCGATATTCTTTCCGAAAGTTTTTGAAGTCCTCCTCCTTGTCTTCTTCCTCCGTCTGTATTGCAATTTTTACAGGTGTTTCCGCCTTCTGTTGTTTTTTCGATGACGTCTTCCGAGAAGACGATGACTCTTCGTCTTCTGTGTCAGTTTCGACGAGAATATCCGAGAATCCTCCCTCAAGCGAGTGCTCATTCCAAAGCGGATGATTATTCTCCATTCCGCTCTCTTTCGCAAACGCTAAAATATTTTCATCAACCGATTCTATTTTAATAATCCTTCCGGCGTCCTCAATCTCTCTTTTTAAAATATGGAAGTTGCGCATTGTCTTCCCAAGTGCTGAGCCCTTAGGAACAACGAGGGTGACTTTATTATCTGGTTCGTTCAAAATCCGATCGACCAGATCCGCAACGCTTTCATTTTTTTCAACAATTATTTTTTTCATTATTTTAAATTTTCTAACGGGTAAGTCCCGTGTCCTGTGTAGATTATATCACTTTCCTTTATTATCTGAAATGGTCAATGTGAATATCTTCGTAAAACAACTGCTTTCCCATTACTGTGCAAGCCAGTGTAATCGACGACGAAGCTTTTGATTAATCTCCGAATTACTTTTGTCGAAATATGCTTCCAAAAACGGAGCGAGGTAGCGAAAGACGGCACCAGGACGATGAGAAACTTCTTTCATCTCCGTCGAAAAATTAAATTCTGAAAGAAGCTCAGGTATTGGTGTATGTTCAAATGCCACCCCCGCAGTCTTGAGCGGCACATCAAAAGGAATGGCATATGGTGCATCGATATAAATCGATCCACTGATTTTTGATTTTTTTATATCCTGCAAAAACGCTTCAACTGCTGGCTGAATAGTTCTTTTTAAAACACGCGTCGCAGAGACGGACGTCTTTTTTGCACAGTAAGCAGCATATATTTCACGCGCCGCAGGAAGACTCACGTGGAAATCCTTGCGAATTGCATCAAATATCAAGGAAAATGACCATGCCATTTTTTCGCGGTAGAGAACGCCATGACCACCTTTTGTCTTGGTCAAAACAAACAAGGTCGCATTCTCATCATTCGCAGAAACAAGAGCAAGCGGCAGGTTTCGCACGCGAGCAACGGAAACCAATCGCACCTGCGATGATTCTGCAAAAAACAATCCTTCAGGCGAAGCAAAAAGCGGTTTAAGATCCTCGAATATTTCTCGCCTCGTAAAAGTAAGCTCCAAAAGAAGAGAAATCTTTTTGCCGGAATAATCAATAAGACTCTCAACGGCCCGTCCATCTACTTTGAAGTGGTTCGCCTTTGAGGCAACAAGGATTGTGTGAATATCCTCCGAGTGAAGTCGCCTGCCGGCTTCGTTTCGACACTGATTGAAAATCATTATCTGTGCTCGCGCAATCAAATTCTCGAGTTCGGTTATCGTTATTTTTTCGTGCGCGTAATGCGGCTCACGATTCAAATCAAGCGGCACCGGAATAGTAGTAGCAAGCGAGGAATCCGCTGTTGCAATGATAGTTCTTCTTGATTCGAAAAAATATTTCCCCTCCCATGATTTCTGGGAAATGCTGCGCAGGGGAGCTTTGAGAAATTTTCTAAGATTGATCTTCTTTTCGAGTTTTTCAAAAATCAAATTACGATCCTCGTCGATGCTCATAAAAAGCCCACTTGTTCCTTTGGACGTAATTTCCAAAACAAGAAATTTTTCTCTAGAACGAAAAATAGATGGTATCACAATTTAATTCTATCACAAGAACAATCGATTGTTATCCACCGCTATTAACAAACCCCTTTATTGCAAAAAGGGAAACATTCTATTCCACCGTTGCACGTATGCGTCGCATTCCCGCAGAAACAGATTCTTCCTTTATAATTTTGAACTTTCCAATAACACCCGTTCGATCAACGTGTGGACCACCGCAAAATTCGAGACAAAAGGCCTTTTCAAACTCGGGATTCGCAGACGTCGCGGATTTCGGTCCAATGGAATAAACGGAAACACGATCCGGATATTTTTGTCCAAACTCATGCTCTGCCCCAAGTGTTTCGGCTTTTTCACGCGGCATTTCGCTTCGAAGAACTGGAAGATTCTCTGCAATTTTTTCATTCACAATCTTTTCCGCTTCCTTCTTTTGTTCATCCGTCATCTTTGCGTCATATGAAAAGTCCATCCGCAAGCGCTCGTTCGTGATATTACTCCCCCGCTGTTTCACCTGCGGCCCAAGTACGATCTGCAGCGCCTTCAACAACAAATGGTGTGCCGTATGCAATCGCGTCGTTTTTTCTGAATGATCGGCAAGTCCTCCTTTGAACGCGCCCGCGGAAGCAGTACGAGAAAGATCTTGATGTTCTCGTATATTCTTTTCAACCTCAGCCTGAAAACCAATATCCATACCAATAAGTTTTACGCCAGCAGATTCAGCAAGCTCCTTGGTCATCTCCCAGGGAAATCCATAACTCTGATAAAGGTCAAAAGCGTTTTTGCCGGAAATACCGCCCGAAACGATCATTTTGCTAAACTCCTTTAATCCTTCCTTGAGTGTCTTCCTAAATTTTTTCTCTTCTTTATCTATTTCTTGTTTTATTATTTCGCGCACGGCATACGTTTCCGGATACGCGTCGCGATACGATTCAAGCGCCGGCTCAACAAGTGCAGAAAGCCCGGCATCCTGAATGCCAAGCTGATCGGCATAGCGGATCGCACGCCTGAGTAAGCGACGCACAAAATAGCCGCGCTCCGTATTTGACGGCACGACGCCGTCACCGATCAAAAACGATGCGGCTTTTATATGGTCGGCGATAATTCGAAACGCTGAAATATCTGCTGATGTATCGTCATATTTTTTGCCAGACATTTTTTCCAACACATCGATAATCGGCCGATGACATACGGCAATAATGTCGGGAGTGTTCGCCGCTGCCATAGTAATACGCTCAAGGCCGCCGCCGAAATCAACGTTCTGCCGCGGAAGTGGCGCAAATGTCCCGTCCGGCTTTTTCATATACTCCATAAAAACACTATTACCGATTTCCAAAAATCTCCCACAATCACAATTCGGATGGCAATGTTTACCAAACTTTAAATTATGCTCAGTTCCAAAATCATAGAACATTTCTGAGTCCGGCCCGCCTGGCTCGCCCGCCGGCATATTCTCCGGCACGCCCGCCCGGCTCCACCAGTTCTTTTTCGAATCATAATAAAAGATGCGCTCATCATCCTTCATCCCCCGTTCATAGCCATCCGCCTCGGAGCCGATAAGTGCGATTTTCGCATCAATGCCCTTTCCTTCAAAAAGACGTTCCCAAATTTCGGCCGATTCGGTGTCGCGCGGCAGATTATTTTCTTCATCGCCAATAAACGCGGTCACGTAGAGATGCTTCGGATCAAGCCCTATTTCACTTGTTAAAAACTCAAACACCCACGGAAGCTGCTCTTTTTTGAAATAATCGCCAAGCGACCAGTTGCCAAGCATTTCAAAAAACGTCGTATGGCGGTTATCCCCAATTTCCTCAATATCACCTGTCCTGAATGATTTCTGTGAGTCCGTGATGCGCGTTCCCTCCGGATGATGTTCGCCCAAAAGATACGGCACCATCGGTTGCATGCCGCTTCCCGTGAATAATGTCGTCGGATCGTTTTCTGGCACAAGCAACGCCGACGGAATAATCGCGTGGCCGCGCGCTTTATAAAATTCAAGAAATTTTTTACGGATTTCCTTTGGCGTCATTGTTATATTTCAACACAGCCTAGTTCGATTATTCTTTACGCTTCAAGATTGCAATACTTTATAAAAGATTATCAAATCCTTCAAGCGCCGCCGCCTTGCTGTGTTCTCTGATTTTTTCAAGCGCTTTTGCTTCAATCTGTCGAATGCGTTCGCGCGTAACACCAAATGCTTTTCCTACTTCTTCAAGAGTATGGATAACACCGTCTTCGAGTCCGAAACGCATTTTCAAAATATCCTGCTCACGCTCAGAAATATCAATCATGATTTCCTTAATAAGATCGCGGAGCATCGCGCGTGCCGTCAATTGTGCGGGCGTCAGATTTTTCTGATCAGGAATAAAATCGGAAAGCGTTGAATCGTCTTCGTCGCCGATCGGCGTTTCAATCGAAAGGACGTCCTGTGAAATTTTCTGAATGTGACGCACCTTCTCAACTTCAATTCCCATTTCCGCAGCAATTTCTTCAACAAGTGGATCACGTCCAAGCTCTTGGATCAGCTGACGACGCGTCTGAGTATATTTTGAAATTGTTTCCACCATATGAACAGGAATACGAACGGTGCGCGATTGATCGGCTAATGCACGCGTAATTGCTTGTCTAATCCACCACGTTGCATACGTCGAAAATTTGAAACCGCGGCGATAATCGAATTTTTCAACCGCACGCGAAAGACCGATGTTCCCCTCTTGAACAAGATCAAGAATACTCAAATGCGGCGTACGATTCACGTAGCGCTTTGCAATTGAAACAACCAAGCGAAGATTTGCTCTCATCAATCGCTGACGCGCCTCTTCGTCGCCCTTCTCTGATCGTTTTGCGAGTTCGCGCTCTTCGTCCTTAGTAAGAAGCGCTGTTTTTCCAATTTCTTTCAAATACATCTGAACCGCATCGGGCACATCGCCCTCAAACGCCATCGATTCATCCAAGTGCTTCGCCTCGTCTTCGTCTTTTGAAAAGTCGATGAGCGCGCTTGTTTCGATAACTTTAATACCCGCCTTCTCAAGCCGGTTATAAATTTCTTCGAGCAGCTCAACGCTGTCTTCTATTTTAGGGAAGTAATATAATATTTCGTTATCCGTAACAAACCCGCGTGGACGTCCACGCTCGATAAGCTCATTAAGCTCCGATTCATGAATTCTGATATTTTTTTCAAATTTCGTTTCCGGCCCCTTTTTACCTTTCGGCTTTTTCTCTTTTATTGTTTTGGGGAGCGCCTTTGGGGCGATCGGTTTTTTCTTTTTTAAAACAGGCTTCTTTGGGGAGGGCTTATTTTTCTTTATCAATTTTTTGATTACTTTCTTAGCTGTTTTTTTAACAATCTTTGTTTTCTTTTGAGAACTTTTAATAACACGCTTCTTCGACGTGTGTCGCACCACTTTTTTTGCCTTCGCTTGCGCCCTAGGCTTTTTCTTGGTTTTTTGTTTCATGGAGGGTGGTATTGCCCATTATTCTACTTTAATCTTGGAATTATGCAAGTATTTACACGCGCCACAAAAACAATAAAAAAGACGGCATCAAAATGATGCCGTCATCCATCTACTGTAAAAGTTTCAACATTCGTTTCACGCTTTTTTCGATCGTCGCAACATATGACTGATATGTACTCATATGAACGAGAGATCCATGCTCAACCAGGAAAAGGTCGTCTGGAGAAAGCTTCTCCATGAAGGTGCGATCATGGGAAACAGCAATAATCGTACCATCATACTCCGTGAGTGCTTCCTCGAGTGCCTCCATTGCCTCGAGATCAAGATGATTTGTCGGCTCATCAAGCAGTAGGGTATTAACAGAAAGAACCGAGAAAAGAGCAAGTAATAATCGTGCCCGCCCGCCCGGACTCAGCGCTCCAATATTGGTTCTTGCCTGCTCTTCGTTGAACCCAAAAGATCCAAGAATCCCATACGCATGTTCTCTATCGACATCGGCACGCCTCTCAATATATTCAAGAAGCAAGGTTTCGCGAGGAAGCGAATCATGTTCTTGCAACATATCACCAAGCACTACGCCGTTCCCTATGGTGATTATCCCTCCGATTGATGGCAAATAACCGGCAATCGTTTTGAGAAGTGTTGATTTTCCAGATCCGTTCAAGCCGAGGATACCAATACGTGTCCCAAATTTTATATCGAGAGACATTGGTCCAATCGTAAATTCTCCCGGATATCCCGCAATAAGATTATGGATTTCAATATCACGATTGTGGTGACTTTCATCAAATATTAATGGTATGGCAAAAGGCTTCCGATTCACGGGCTTTTCTACTTTTTCCATCTGCTCAATCCGTGCCTCAATCGCCTTCGCACCCTTTGCTCCACCAGCGGCACGATCACGCTTGAAACCACGAAGATATTTGTCATTATCACTCCCAACCCATCGAGATCCTCTTTTTGCGCTTTCTTTAAGAGATTGAGCCCGGTCAGATAACCGCACAATCTCTTCTTGTTGAGCTTCATACACCTCTTTTTGCCGCGACCTTCGCTTAATACATTGGGCAAGATAATCACTATAATTACCATTAGTGACCGTGAGAACTCTCGTTTGCCAATCAATTTCAAAGATCTTCTTCGCTACGCCGTCCAAAAATCGTCGGTCGTGGGAAACAATGATAGCAGTCGCTTTCGACGTCTTCAGAAAATCCTCAAGCCAAATGAGCGCAGGAAGATCAAGATTATTTGTCGGCTCATCAAGCAATAAGAGGTCAGCATCTGAGAGAAGGATTCCCGCTAGAGCAATTTTGCTTTTCTGCCCACTGCTCAAACTCGAAAGTTCTCTTTCTGTATCGACGTCGGCAAGTCCAAAACCAGCAAGCATCATTTCCATACGATGAGAAAATGAATATCCTCCTCTTTCTTCATACGCCGATTGGGTTTTCTCGGAAAATTTTTCACCAGAAACAAGCTCTTTCTCTAATTGCCCAATACCCGAAACCCGCTTTAAATAATGGATAATTGTTTCGTCTCCGGCCAGGCTCATGTCCTGTGGCAGATAACCAATTCGTGCCGTCCTAGAAATTTCCACAATCCCCGCGTCAAAAGTCTCTTCGCTCGCAATAATCTTTAAGAGAGTCGATTTGCCAGTTCCATTATATCCAACGAGCGCCGCCTTCTGTCCATCCGCAAGCGAAAAGGAAACATCAGAAAGAATGTTTAGAGATTTGTAGCTTTTGGAAATATTTTTTACCTTAATCATGTCGGTGGTCCTCCTTTCTTTTTATTATTACGAATCAAGAGAAATGTCTTTCTCTTGATTATTATAGACAAGTCTTGGTCAATAATAAACCAAGGGACGGGAACAGAGAATTCAATTATTCTTCTGTCCCCGTCATAGCTCGTAAATTCATATCGCCATTTTCTTTCTAGCAACATATTCCCTAAACGCAGCAAGGTCATAAGGATCACCTACGGTCACATCGTGATGAAAGATAAACGAACGAGCTTGGCAACCACAGAACCCATTACCTCTAAACTCGGTAAAAATCGGGTGGTGATGCCACGTCTCTAAAAACCTTTCATCGAATTTCGGCAAATCATCGTTTTTGTAATACCCCGCAAACAAAAGTGACGGGCATGTCAACATACGTTCATCAGCGGTAATTACCAAGCCAGACTGAGTAGCCCTGCATTCATCGTGAGGAATTCCAAGCAGATCTCCGACAATCGCTGCATTAGAAATACCGACTTGATATTTCCCACCTTTTCGAAGTTGAAAAAGCTCTATAACAATCTCGAAAAAGCTTTTTGGATCCACTATTAACTCTGAATGCGCCTCCTTAAAAGGCTTGAAAAGGTTGAAATTGCACGGTATTCCACGCTCTCTGCAATACTCTAAGACCTCACGATATACCACAATGTTCACGGCGTTAAGCGTAAAAAGTATTTCTGTTGCAATACCCTTTTCGATCATATGCTGCAGAGCTGTTGATGTGAGAGCAAAATTTCCATGGCCGCGAATCCAATCATGTTCCGCAACAAGACCATCCATGCTCACAAAAACAGAAAGTCGATTGATGTCAGAAAGCCATGCAATAACATCAGTAGTCAGCAGAGTGCCATTTGTTACTACATTAATGGCAAACTCATGCTTCATACAATGCTCAAGAATTTCACGGATATTTGGATGAACAAAAGGCTCGCCGCCAATAATGTTAATCTCAAAAACTCCAGCATCTGATAATATATCCAAAATTCTTAACGCTCGCTCTACGGGCATATGGTTTCCTGAATAATCAGTCTGCAAACAATGACGACAACGAAGATTACAATCAGTCGTAATTTCGAGCTCGACACCAAAAGGAATTTCTGTTTGTGACTGCTCGGTAAGGTTGAAGCTGTTTGGGGCGATTTCATCTTTAATTTGGTCTAGGAAATCATTAATGTCTGATATCGCTATGTCTTCAGCTATTCCATACTGGACAGAAATCATTTTTGAAAGTTCTTGAATGTCATACATTTGATTGCACAGCAAATCAAGAACAATCGCGCCAATTTCGTTAACCCCTATCACTCTTCGGGAATCAATAAAGTAAGCAATCTTTTGATCACCATCGTCACGTATCTTTATAAGCATGCCTCTCTCCTCCTTCAATAAAGATGGCCCTGTTTAAACAGGGCCTCAAAAATTGGTTATTTCTTCGCGCGTTCGATGATTTTTATGATCTCGGTCGATTTTTCTTTTTCGACGATTTGCATTGCTGCTGGCATACCGCCACAACTGCGTAGGCAACAACCAGATTCTACCGGCTCAGGACAAGATCCTTTTTTTGTTACCCTGGGTTTAGCATAAGTTTTCAAGGTGCTTCGCCTCCTTTCTTTAAAATAGGTGCTTCCATTAGAATAAACATTTCTCCTGTTTTGTCAAATCAAGCAATTCTGCGCCTCAATCGGGAACTAACAGTGTCTTGCTTGAAAAAATTTTTAAATAAAAACCTTTATTAAATTATCAGATTCATTAACAAAAAAATTCGACCATTTTCATGATCGAATTTAAAAAAGAACTACTAAGCTAAGTACTATTTGCTGGCTATTGCGCCTGTAAGCATATTGGACACTTGTCCAACTATTTTTGCTTTCAGGCAATCGACTGCCATATCCTTTTCGATAAGCAGCATAGGCCAGTCTTTTAACGAAGACCCACTACTTTGCGCCGAAGACTCTAAAAAGAATCCGCCAGCGTCAGGAGAAAAAATGCTGAGATGTCCCACAACTGGCGACCCAATACCTATTGAGTAAGCAACGTCGGCCTTTACCATTATTTTGGAATCAGGAGAAAACTTGACTCCCTTTTTGGTCAATGCCGAGACGATGTCATGCCGAAACCCTGCTAGAAGCGATAAAGAGTCCTTATCGTTCAAGGCAGGTCCGGTAAGATCGACTGCCAGAAGGCCGCCATCAGAATAGAGAATATTTCTTACGGAGAACTCTATATTAGGGTTTACCGTAAGAGACTCCCCTTGTTTCAATCCTTCCATAGCAAATACGGAGGAAGAATTGAACAGGAAGACCGCGAGTACCACCAACAGGATAGCCTTTTTCATTCTTTCCACCACCTTTTTTTATTTTAAAGATCAAGTAAAACTGACTACACAGTAAGGTATCAAAAGCAATCTGTCAAGCTCTCTCCCCTACCGCAAACCCCCACCTATTTGGTGGGGGTTTATGTTTTCTATTAAGCAGAAAGGCTTATGGCGCAATTTCCTTGATCGTTGGATTAGAGACGGAGACGGAGATACTTTGGGTACTGTTAGTGCTGTAGCTTGCATTGCTGCAGGTGAGGATATAAGTCGTATTCTCAGTGGGAGCAACCTGATGAGATCCAGATTGTTTATCTACCGAACCAATTCCCTGATCAAGCGCA
>CAIWCR010000032.1 GCA_903911245.1 uncultured Parcubacteria group bacterium
GTCGCCGACTCCGTCCAATTATAACTTCCCATCGCGTATGCCTTGTCCGTAACGATTGCCTTGATATGCATCAATCCATCGGCATGTTTCTGCGTCTCAATTGGAATACCGGCAGCTTCCAATTTTTGAATGATCGGCTGTTCATATGCTGTCACGGCTTCTCCTGAATCGGTAATCCCCTCAACATCAACGCCTCGCTGCTTTGCACTTACAAGTGCATCGGCGATATTATTTTTCGTAAACGTATAAACCGCAAAATAAATATATTTCTGCGCACCATTAATAACATTAATGATTGCCTGATCGTTCGTTCGTTTATCAAGACTATAAAGTATCGTTGGCTCTGCATAAGAAGAATGATGAATGCCAACTAAAAATCCGGCGGCGGCGAGAAGCGTAGAAGCAAAAATCACTATTACTATCTTTTTAATATTCACTACTAAAACCTATCGCACTGCGAACGATCTATAAAGAAGTCTTTAATGGAAATTTAATCCATTGTTGCTCTATATCATGGTCAACATTCTTTGTCGTCCTAGCACTGAATCAAGTTCAGCATAAACTCCAGCCGGGATTCAACTTCTTCTTTTTCCCTGTAAAAAATTAATCCTGGGTCCTGGATAAATCGCGCAGACGCGATTTTCCAGGATGACACAAAGAAAAATCCAATTATGCAATCAATTTTTTGAATTCTTCCACCATCGGAACTTGCTCGGCTTCCACGCCATAGATTTTCGCAAGATGAAATGCCGTCCATTGCGCGGTATTGATAGATGAAAAAATCTTCGTAGCGCGATTTTCACCCGAAATTTCCACGTTTGAAACTTTAAGTTTTCGCGCCTTGAGAACTTTTTCGAGCGCCTTCATTCTTTTTATAATCCGCGAATCGTCATCGCCGTCACGCAATAAAACAAAATAAAATTTTGAGGAAAGCGTGCTTGTTGATTTTTTTATATCAAAACCAGTCATTTCATTGTGATTCATTTCCGGAAGAATATTCGAGAATGCCGGCGTTTTTCCCGTCTCATTCAAAACAATTTTCCAATTCTTTGCGATAGCTTCATTTCGCCGAGAGGCATACATAACAGGAATCCTCCCTTTGAGCTGTTTTGCTATTTTTTTACCAGAAGCTTCATAACGAGCGGAAGTAAGCGAATGTTCGAGCGCGCCAATTTCTTTGAGTACTGATTTTTCTCCAATAAGCGTAAGAATCGCTTTTATAGAAAATCCTAATGCCATGCGTGGCTGGATATGCGTATCAGGTAATACAACATGCGGCACGCCAAAGCTTTTCGCGAGCGAAACCAGTTCTCCGCCAGCCGCAATCGCCGCAAGCGGCAGATGCCGTTCTTTCGCTTCCAAAAAAGCACTTATTGTTTCTTCGGTGTTCCCTGAATACGAACTTGCGATAATAAGACACTCTTTCTTGTCACGTTCCGAAAGAATCGGGAGTCCATAATCGCTCCAAATAGTAACATCAAGTGCCGGCTTCCACGCCTTCAAAAGATCTGCCGCCAAGTGCGACCCTCCCATGCCACATACAATTATCTTCTTCGGTGCCTGCGGCAACCGCGAAGCATTCTGAATTTCTGGCTCGTACCCAAACTGCTTGTTGAACGTTTTTATATCTTGAAAAATCATTAGTCTATTATATATCGTTTATAAATTCTGTGCCACAAAAAAACACAAATCTGTCATAGTCCGACCGGGGTCGGACTATGACAGATAAGAGAAGGCTCACTAGAACATTACAACTATTTTTTTCCTTCAATCGAGTGCCCTCCAAATCTATTTCTCATCGCGGATAGAATTTTCCCCATATAACTCGGTGATTTTTTCGAGCGAACGCGGAATTTAAATGCATCCTCAATTGCTGGCAACTTCATGTTCATTTTCTTTCCCGTTTTTACGGTCCATTCCCCTTCGCCAGTGTAGGCAACCGAACCGGACACCATTTTTAAATCTTTTCCATAAATACGAAACGCATCCTCAAGCCATCCAACCAGTCGCGACTCAATAACGCTTCCGCGATTATAAATTTCAGCAATTTTCTGAACATCAAGATTAAATTTCGATTTTTCCATAAGCGCAAATCCTTCAGCAATCGATTGCATCATGCCATATTCAATACCGTTATGTACCATTTTTACAAAATGCCCTGCGCCGGCAGCGCCGAAATAATTATATCCCTGCGCAACTGACAAATCGCGGAAAAGCGGTTCGAGGTATTCGAATATTTTCTTTTCGCCGCCGATCATAAGCGAACCGCCGTTGCGCGCACCGCTCGGACCGCCAGAAAAACCGACATCCATAAAATGGATTCCTTTCTTTTTGAAAATCTTCGCGCGCCGAACCGTATCTTCAAAAAACGAATTTCCCGAATCAATCACAATGTCGCCCTTTTTCAAATATTGAACAACACCATCTTTGCCAAATAAATTTTCATCAACGCCCCTCCCTGCCGTAATCATAATCCAAATAATCCGCGGCGACTTCAGTTTTGTGGCGAGATCAGCGAATGAATAGACTCCTTCGATTCCTTCTTTTTCGATTTCACGCACTGGTTCAGGCGAACGATTTGCGGCGATAACACGCCACCCTTTTTCATTAAGCTGACGTACGACACCAATACCCATTTTCCCAAGACCAACCACGCCGATTTCTTTCGGCAAAACAGGAACTTTTTTCACATGCTCAGCTCTATCGATAACATCAGCCTCAACCGCAATGGCATCATTATCAGGCGCATAATGTTTTAACGGCACCAATCCTTTTCCCCATGCCGTAATAAAAGGATCGGTAAATTTCCACATCGCAGAAATTTCATCGCTTGAAACAAAAAGCGTTTGGTCGCCCGCAATACAATCCAAAAGTAATTTTTCATATTCCTCGGTGTATTGCATGTGAGTCGTGTTTTTCTGGCCGCCCTTCAAAGAAACGTTTTCGTTTCGAAAATCAAATGAAAGTGATCGCTCTTCTATTTCGAACGAATATCCTTTTTTCTTTGAAAAGAACCTGACCGTAATTCCCTCCTTAGGTTCGAGATGGATCACAATTCGATTTTTAAGATGGCTTTCTCCTTCACAAAAACACGGAGTCGGATGACGCAGAATAATTTCAATCTCCTTGCGCGCCATTCCCATGCGCTTGCCAGACTCCATCATAATAGGAACTCCTTCCCACCGACGGCCCGTAAGAAATCCCTTGATTCTGAAATAGGTTTCAGTTTGCGAATCTCTCGAGACCGATTTTATCAATCGATAACCATTGTATTGCGCACGGAATGATGATTGCGCTGCTTCAGCAATACTCGGAACGCTCATCATGCGCAAAAGCTCTGCGCGGGCAGCACGAATTGACTTTGCATCATATCGTTTTGGCTTTTCCATTGTCACAAGCGCGAGCATCGCAAGAAGATGATTCTGTCCGACATCGCGCAATGTCCCTACGCCATCATAGAATCCTCCGCGATCTTCCACGCCGATGCTTTCAAAAAGTCGAATATTGATCGCTTCAACAAACGTATTATTCCACTCACCTTCAAAAAGGTTGTTTCCGAAGCGAACCGCGAGAATATTCTGAAGCATTTCCTTCGCGAGATAATGATCAATACGATAAATTTGTTCTTCCTTGAAAAGCTTCGTGAGTCGCGCATCCAATTCTTTTGAGCTTTTTTCATCATTACCAAATGGCTTTTCGACGACAATACGCGTCCATCCCTCATCCAACCCACACCCATCAGCAAGATGACTCGCATGGATATTTTCAAAGATAGTGTCATAAAACTGCGGCGGAACTGAAAGATAAAACAGTTTATTCGCGCACACGCCCCACGACTCATCAATTTTCTTCAATGATTCGCCAAGCCCGACATAATCTGAAGGATCGCTGAATTCTATTTTATGGTATTGCACCAACTTCAAAAACGAAGCCACTTTTGCCACAGATGCATCAGGCGCCTTCACAGAAAGAATTGTCTTTATATGACTCTTTAAGTCATCATCAAACCACTCGCGTCGCGAAACCCCTACTAATTTAAAATGTCGCGGCAATAAATTTCTCTCATGCAAATTAAAAAGCGCCGGAACGATTTTCTTTGTCATGAGATCCCCTGTCGCACCGAGCACCACGAAAATAGTCGGTATATTTATTTTTTGTGTATTCATTCTCTTTGTTCGTAATCAGATGAAAACTATTAATTTGAAGTTTTATTTCCTATCTCAATCTCAATACTACGCGGCTCAACTTGCACAACAGAAAAGTTGGCGGGGATTTCAGTGTTCTGGGCACTAATTGAAACCTCGTGCCATCCCGGAGTTTTAATTGCGGCAAGATCAACGATAACTTGAAGTGATTGCGGCGAAAGGGAACTAAAGTTAAGGTTCTGCCCTTGTAACGTGATCACCGCTTCGCGAGGGATGATATCTTGAACAACATACGTCGAAGAAACATTTTGAAACTCAAGCGGTATCGTAAATTTTTTCTGTACCAACGCAAACTGCGGAAGGAATAAAAGCCATGCAATAAAGGCAATCAATAATGCGATACCAAAAAAAATCGCATTTCGCCATGTCCATTGAGAAAAATAGCTCCAACGATTATTGGAATCGATACCGCCGTAAAATGTCGCAAGTTTTTCACGCACATCGGCTTCGTCCTTACATCGTTCAAACACAGCATTGCGCGCCACGTCAATTCTTCCCGACTCGCCGGAAACAACGATAGTAAAAGCGTCCGATCGTTCCGAAAGCCCAATAGCCGCACGATGACGAAGTCCTGTTTTTCCAAGTTTTTCCAAGTTTTCAGCAAGCGGAAGATGGGCGGCAAATTTTCTTATTTTGTTATCCTCAATAATCACCGCGCCATCGTGGCCAGGAGTCGCTTCATCAAAAATACTGAGAAGAAGTTCTTCTGAAATACTACCATTGAGCGAAATACCGCCTTCAAGCATTCGTGCGATTGACTCTTTCCCCGGAAAAACAATAAGAGCGCCTGTTTTCGTCTGAGACATACGAACAACGGCACGGGCAACCGTCATGATAGTTGCTTCAGTCGGAGGAATATTTTTACGGAACTTGAAAAATCCTACAAAAGAAAAAAGTCGACGCAACTCCCGCTGAAAAATAATAGCAATAAACACAAGCAATATGCCAAAAAACGTCTGAAGAACAAGATGGGTGAGGGGAAAATTAAAAAGCGCCGATGCGGCATAGAGCACGCTCAAGCTCAAAATACCGATTGCAACTGAAAGCGAATGTGTTTCGCTCAAAACCCTGATAACGATATAAATCATTATGACGATAATGAAAAAATCGATCCAGTCATTTATGCCGAGCGACAAATTTTTGAAGCTACTTAAAAACGCTACATTTGCGAAGAGATAATTACGTGTTTTCATGATTCTATATTACTCCTTTTCAGTAATTCGAATCAAGCGACTAAAATTTCTTGGCGAGGTACGAGCTTAGAAATTTGAAGTGCCCGTGGTGCGACTAAAATTTTTTGGCAAAACACTCTGTCATCCTAGCGAAGGCCAGGATCCATGCTTCCAATCTTCTTTATATAAAGTATAGAGCACCCAGCCAGATCAGAAAATAATAAGAATAAAAAAGTCGCATATTACTCAATAAACAATGTATAATCCATACATGATTCACAAACCTACCTACCTCCCCCTCTATGACGTTGCCGTTATCGGTGGCGGACCAGCAGGAATGATTGCTGCCGGACGTGCCGCTGAATGCGGCGCACGTGTCATTCTTGTCGAAAAAAATAAGACTCTTGGCGTAAAACTTCTTCTCACCGGCGGCGGACGATGCAACTTCACAAACGCTGAGCTCGATACCCGCTCATTCCTTTTAAAACTCAAAAAAGATGGAAAGTTCCTCTTTTCTCCATTTAGCAGATTTGGCGTAAAAGAAACGATAGATTTTTTTCATATGCACGACATGCCAACAAAAATTGAAGATGAATTACGCGCCTTTCCCAAAAGCGATGATGCAATTTCGGTCTTGAATGTTCTTATTCGTTATATGAATAATGGCAATGTTACCATTATGAAAAAAACATATGTTTCAGAAATAATTTCGCGCGATGAAAAAATAATCTCGATAAAAACAAGTGATGGAAAAGAAATTCATGCGCGTAACTTTATTTTTGCAACCGGCGGTAAATCACATCCGGAAACCGGATCGACCGGTGATGGATTTTTATGGCTTGAAAACCTCGGTCATGAAATCATTCCACCAAGCGCAGCACTTGTGCCAATAGTAATAAAAGACTCGTGGATAAAAAACCTACAAGGAATAAGCCTGCAGAACGTAAAGCTTACCGTTTTACAAAATGGCGCAAAGCAAAATTCGCAAAAAGGGAAACTACTTTTTACTCATTTCGGAATTTCAGGTCCTCTTGTTTTGAATATGAGTCGTGAAGTTGGCGAATGTTTGAAAAACGGCCCGACTGAGCTATCGCTCGATGTTTTTCCGACAATCGATGGAGGTGCGCTCGATAAAAAAATTCATGAACTTCTTACTAAAGCAGGAAATAAAAAAGTGAAGAATATTTTTGAGGGGTTAATACCAAATGCATTAGCACTGACAATATTCCAACTTTCCAAAATAAACGCAGATACAAATGCGAATACTATAACCCGTGAAGAGCGTTTGCGCTTCGTAAAAATGTTAAAAAATATGCCAATACAGGTATCGAAGCTACTTAGCGCCGATAAAGCAATCGTCACCTCGGGCGGCGTCATACTTCCGGAAATCGATTTCAAAACCATGCGCTCGCGAAAAATACAAAATTGTTTTCTTGTCGGCGATCTCTTGAATATTGATCGCCCTTCGGGCGGTTATAGTCTGCAGATATGCTGGACCACCGGCTATATCGCCGGCGAAAGCGCGGGGAAAGTAAATAGTTAGTTTTTTTAAATTATCGGACACAACGAAAATTAGCCGAGCCTTCAGTAGCGGTGTTTTGATTAATCCAATAAATACTTGTACGCAGACAGCTCCCGGCCCCAGACACCATCGTGGCAACACCAGCATAACTGCCCGGAATATAAACGGTACTGGCAGTATTGCTTGTCCATTCATCATTTGTTGTCATCGTAGAAAGACTCCATGTTGCAGCGTTTTTACAGGAAAGCTTCCATTCAAAAAGCTCGGGGAACCTCATATTAATCTGGGTACATGCTTGTCGTGCAAGTTCCCACGTATTAGCGCTCCTCTCGTTCGTTTCAATAACAAAACCAATATCACCCACCGAGCAATTCCCTCCTCCGGTCGCGACTCCTGCTGATCTTGCGTCATAATAGGTTGATCCTGATTTGAAACAGACTTCGGTATAGGCTGCGGGAGGATTCATTGAGATGATGCGGTTGTTATACATGCCTGAGTTGGCAGTCATGCCGCCATCAGAGGTTAATGTAGAATTAATACTGGTTAATGAAAATGCATTCTGATGCAATGAGTCCGTTGAGGTTACATAGCCTGATCCTACGATATCAGCAATGGGGACAATGCCAATAGAAGTTGATGCCGGAGTTCCTGAGGGAGTTAATGATCCCGCTTGTACCTGAAGACAGATAGAGATAAATGCTCCTAATGCAAAGCCTGAGAAGATAAGGAGAAAGAGCTTTGATTTCTGAATCATAGGGGAATTATAGCATAGGAAAATGAGATCGTGGATAAGCGTGCAACGTCGGACGGCGCATATCCGAATGCTGAATCATTACCTCTATCCCCTGTGCTGTTTCTCGTATAAAAAATACGAGTACATAATAACAATAATCGCGGAGATAATTATCGGACAAAGCACCAACCAGAGCGTTGCTTCCGGAAAAAGAAATCCTCCCAATACCAACGCTCCCGAAATTTCAAAAAGTCTCCCGCCCAATTTATGCGTCGCATCCCAAACATGATCATCAGAAAGCGTCCATGGTGTACGAATACCAATAAGCCAATTTCGTTTTATGTGTGGAAGCGCCATCCCCATCGAAAACCATAACAACGCAAATGCCGGCGACAACGCTTCAGTAAAGTTGAAACGATATCCTAAATTCCACGAAATCGTAATGCAGTGCATATAAAGGAAAAACAAAAGGAAAATGATAATAAGGCCGTCATAGTACTTCCTGGATCCAGCAATATTTTCCCGAAGCGGATCGATTTTCGGTATTACAAAGAAAAGAACAGCACATATAAGCATAATGAGAGGGAAAAGAAAAACGCCCCAGAATTTATCCATATATCCATTTGCCTGCCCGTCAATTCCCCAATGCGATGCAATCATCGCAGGCAATAAAGGATACGCATAAAGGCTCGCCGCCAAGGCAGCGAGAAGGATAATACCAACAGCTATCATCGATTTTTTCGTAGACATATATTTTTTGAACCCGTTATTGTATCATTCCTATATGGATATATTAACATATTTAGTCGTTTTTGTTCTTGTTCTTTTGGTCGCAGGAATCAAAGTAATAACGGAATATCAGCGTGGCGTCATCTTTCGCCTTGGCCGCCTTGTCGGCGAACGAGGACCTGGATTGATTTTTGTCATTCCCGTTATTGAAACCATGGTACGCGTCGGCCTCCGTACGGTTACTATGAATATCCCATCACAAAAAATCATCACGAAAGATAATGTTTCGATAGATATTTCGGCGGTAGCATATTATCACGTTGTTGATTCAAAAAAATCAGTGATTGCCATCGAAAACGTTCATGACGCCGTCAATCAGATTAGCCAGACGACAGTACGAAATGTCGTTGGACAGTTCATGCTCGACCAATTTTTATCGCAGACCGTCGATATCAATGAAAAAATAAAGAATGTTATCGATGTTCATACGGAGCCGTGGGGTATTCAGGTAACCGCCGTTGAAATTAAAGATGTTATTCTGCCCGACAATATGCAACGCGCCATGGCGAAAGAGGCCGAAGCTGAACGCGAACGCCGAGCGAAGATCGTTGCTGCCGAAGGAGAATTCCAAGCATCAGAAAAATTGGGACAAGCCGCTGATATCATTGCAAATCATCCGGTAGCGCTCCAGCTCCGCACGCTCCAAACAATGGCTGAAATCGCTACTGAAAAGAATTCAACCATTATCTTCCCCGCACAATTTATGACGACCGTAAAAGAGGCCATTGAAACACTCAACCGAGACGAGAAAAACGACTAGAATTTCTTGGCGAGGCATGAGCCTAGAAATTCTGTCGCCCCGGCGGAGGCCGGGGTCCATGCTTCTTAAATTAAAAAGTTTTTAAATAAATTCAAAGTCGAAACAAAAAAAATTAATTAATAAATAATATGAATCAAAATATAAAAAATGTTTTAGGAGGAGTTGTTGCAGTAGCCGTTCTTGCGATCGGTTATTCTGCGGTAAACTATTCAAACTCTTACGGAAAATCAATTCAGCCTTCTTCGTTCCGAAGTTTTTCCGCAACCGGAGATGGGAAAGTAGTCGCTGTCCCCGATATCGCAGAATTTTCTTTTACCGTCATTACTGAGGGAGGGAAAGATGTTTCATCGCTCCAAACTCAAAATACGGAAAAGATAAATAAAGCGATTGCATTCGTAAAATCAAAAGGAGTCGACGATAAAGATATAAAAACCTCATACTATAACGTTGACCCGCGCTATCAAACCTACCAGTGCGGAGCAGCATCGTCGTATATGTCTTCTGCGTCACCACAGACTACTCAGGCATGTCCCCCGTCTTCGATTGTCGGATATACCATCACGCAATCCGTTGGCGTAAAAATCCGTGATTTCACAAAGATCGGCGATGTCATGAGCGGTGTTGTAACGAATGGTGCAAACCAAATCGGATCACTTTCGTTTACCATCGATGATCCGACAAAGGTAAAAGATGAGGCACGCGCACAAGCTATCGCAAAGGCGCAGGCACAAGCACAAAGCATTGCTCAGGCCGGAGGATTCCGCGTCGGTAAGCTTCTCAATATCACCGAAGGATATTCTCCGTACGTAAACAGCTATGACACAATGTCGAGCGGCATGGGTGGCGTTCTAAAGACAGCGGCGGCCCCGGCTCCTGCGATCCAAGCTGGATCCCAAGAAGTAGACGTTTCAGTTACGATGCAATACGAGATCGAATAATAATCTCGATTGAGTAAACATAAAAAAGAACTCCGAATTGTCGGAGTTCTTTTTTATCATTTCTGGGTCCCGTTGGAGAACGAAATTCTCTTCCTTTTTCATGGTCCGTGACGACTGACTATTCACGTTTCTTTTTTTCTTTGTCATTCCGGGCGTTGGCCCGGGATCCATGCTTCCAGTCTTAATCTTGAATAAAGAAAAAAGTGACCAGAATTTCTTTGCGACGAAGGAGCTTAGAAATTCGAAATGCCTGTGGTGCACAGATCCTGATCTCCATCGAGATGACAAAAGGGAAGATAATCGAAAATATTAATTTCTTTTCTTTCCGCCCTCAACGGAGCACTCTCGTCTTGAAAAGGAGTAAAGA
>CAIWCR010000033.1 GCA_903911245.1 uncultured Parcubacteria group bacterium
AAGGTATTCATATCAGAGAGTCTATTCGTGTCTCTGCTTTGTTTGAGGAGTTCTGAGGGATTCAGAGTGATGATGACGGTTACCATGAGGATGGCGAGGATGGCGATGACAATGAGGAGTTCTATGAGGGTGAAACCTCTTGTTCGACGATGAAGAATCATAATGAAAGCATTATATCATAATGATGGAAGGTTTTTGTTGGAAAGATTGTATTCGAAAGCAAAATTCCCTTGTTGAAAAGAATGAGAAGAGATGAAGAGAGATTGGTGGCACGCGAGATTCAAACATCTCAATGCCTTATACGCGACATTTTCCAAAACTATTCCGTCAAGGTTGACAGCGGGAGCTGGAGGAATCGAACCTCCGACATCGGTTTTGGAGACCGAAGTTATACCATTTAACTAAGCTCCCAAGTACAACGTTATCGTAACTGAAAAATGAATAAACTTCAAAAAATCCCGCGCTAGCGGGATTTTTCTTATTCAAAACTATTTGCCCGTAAGCTTGGCTTCTTTATGAGATACTGTCTTGCGGCACCAGCTACAAAATTTCTTAAGATCTATCTTTCGTTCAACCGATTTCTTGTTTTTGTGGGTATAATAATTCTTCCGTTTGCAGACGGAGCACTTCAACGTGATTAAACTGTCGGAACGTTTTGCTTTTGCCATAGGGGTGATAGTACTACAGGATTCAAAAAAAGGCAATGGCTTCGGCTTTCTATTTCAAAAGCATGGACTCCTTTAAATGCTTTTAAAATAGAAGCTCCTCCGCTGTATTTCGATAGACTAAACGTGATATTTTAGAAAAAATATCACGTTTAGTCTATTAAATAAATTCTTTTCCTGAGCCGTTGGCCGGCAATTGAACGTCGTTCGCATTCGCTCGCTCCCTAAAACCCCTCGGTTTTAGTATTTCCGCCACGGGAAACCTCCCGGTTTCCCGACCCCTTCCCCATTCAAATCCGACCAACTATCAAATCAAAAAAAAGGAACGACCCACTATAAAATAGTAGGTCTTTCCTTTTTTGAGCCGTTGGCCGGATTTGAACCGGCGACCTACTCCTTACCATGGAGTTGCTCTACCAACTGAGCTACAACGGCAACATACCAATCTTAATCATTTTTTTATAAAAGTCCAATACAATAGACATAAAAAGCCCGGATTGCTTTCGCTTTCCGGGCCGTGAATCGTTATTAAAAAACAAATAGCAAACGATTATATCATTTTATGAAGAACATTAAGTTGATAACGATAACAAGCACGATGGAAATATTTTGAAACTTTGAAAAATCCTTTATCACCCTCTTGGATGACATAGTTATCATCGCCGCCATCTCTTGTATCAAGCCATCCCTGCTCAAAAAGATCGATGTACTTGTCATTATGGATATAGGGATTCCATGGCATTTTATAGACTGCATCATCCCGCTCCTCATAGGCCTTTTTTACTGCGCCGAGTGTCTTATCGACAAACTCGGTAAGTGGAATAATTTTCGCTTCCGCCAACATAACGAAATTCTTCCAATTTTCAACTCTCAACATTTCGCCGCATTCTGCACATTTCAATCCATGCACCGGAAAATCGCTAATGTTTTCCTCAGCAAATAGAATACCTCGGTGCTTCTTGCCTCCACGAGCGCAACTCTTTTCCCAAAAAAATTGCAACACATTAATCCCCTCCTCTTTTTTTTGATTTTAAATCTATCTAAAGTCTTTTAAATTATAAAAGAGCGTGATTTACCCTAGCACCGAAAAATGGGCGCTGTCAAACAAATTATTTATTTTTAATATATTTCTTCATCCTCCATTTTCTCCCCTTCCCCTTGTTTAGATTTTTATAAAAAGGCTTAAGTGCATGACAATTTGGACACAGTAAGCGCAAATTATTTTCCAAGTTGTTTTCTGCGTTTCCATCTATATGATCAATTTCTAAAGGAACAACGCCCGTCACGGGATGCTTCTTCTTCCATCCACATTCAAAACATTGATTTCCAAATTTTTCCTCTAGATATCCTTTAAGATGTTTAGAAATATTCTTTGCAGTTATTCCAATGCCGCCGCTTACTTTCCCCTTTTTCCAATCTTCTACCCATTTTTTATGCTGATACTGAAACTGGCACTTGTTTGAACAAAATTTAATTTGATAACGCTTCGCAAGGACGACCTCACAATGGGCGCATATTTTCATACCATAAGCATACCACAGAATACCCCTAGAGATGGTATTACTCCATTTTCCAAAATTGAGCCACCTCCCGGGTTTGAACCGGGGACCTTTCGCTTACAAAGCGATTGCTCTACCAGCTGAGCTAAGGTGGCAATCAAAACAACTGCTTAATATAGTATAGAAATATCTCCCAAAAGTGAAGCGGGCGCCCCTTTCGAAATATATGAATTTCTTCTATGATAGAGAGGATTTAAAATCTAAAACATCACCCATGCCCAAATTCACCCATCTTCATGTTCACTCGCACTACTCCCTGCTTGATGGTCTCGCGAAAATCCCCGAACTTGTTGCGAGAACAAAAGAACTTGGAATGGATTCGATAGCACTTACCGATCATGGCGTGCTCTATGGCGCAATCGAATTTTATAAAACAGCAAGGAAAGCCGGCATAAAACCGATTCTCGGCGTTGAAACCTACGTTGCGCCACGCGATCGTTTTTCAAAAGAACAAAGCGATCGTTATTATCATCTCATTCTTCTCTGCGAAAACGAAATAGGCTGGAAAAATCTCGTAAAGCTTGTTTCGAAGGCACACCTTGAAGGATTCTATTACCGCCCGCGCGTCGACAAAGATCTCCTTCGCGAACATCACGACGGACTTATTGCGATGTCAGCGTGCCTTGGCGGCGAAATTGGACAAACGCTTCTCCTTGGACGATTTGAGGAAGCAAAAAGAATCGCACTGGAATATCAAGAAATATTTGGAAAAGGAAATTATTTTCTTGAAATACAAAAACATGTTAACGTCCCCGATTCGGAAAAAGTAGAGCCACTTCTCATAAAACTTTCCGAAGAAACTGGCATTCCCCTTGTCGCCGCACAGGATCTTCACTATCTCAAAAAAGAAGATGCGGAATATCACGACATTCTTCTTGCGATTCAAACCGGAAACCAGCTTTCGGACGACGATCGGCTTTCTCTCAAAGAAGACGATTTTTCACTAAACTCTCCCGAAGAAATGGAAGAAAAATTTGCGCACGTTCCGGGCGCCGTCGAACGAACCCTGGAAATTGCAGCACGTTGCAATGTAACACTTGAACTCGATAAATCTATCCTACCTGAATTTGAGAAGCCGGATGGAAAAACTGCAAATGAATATCTTCGCGAACTTATCGATCTTCGCCTACCGGAAAAGATCCCTGTGGAAGAGCAAACTCAAGAAGTGAAAGATCGACTGATATACGAAATCGGTGTTATAGAAAAAACAGGATTTGCCGATTATTTCCTTATTGTTCAAGATCTTATTCATTGGGCAAAAGTTCATGGTATTGCCGTCGGCCCCGGTCGTGGTTCAGCTGCAGGAAGCTTGGTTTCATATGTCCTCGATATCACCGATATCAATCCTATTACGTACGGACTACTTTTTGAGCGTTTCTTGAATCCCGAAAGAATCCAGATGCCTGACATCGATATCGACTTTGCCGACACACGCCGCGACGAAGTTTTGGCATATGCCCGCGAGAAATACGGCGAAGATCATGTCGCCCGCATCATCACCTTTGGAACTATGGCAGCACGTGCAGCGATTCGCGATGCCGGGCGCGCCATGGGATTCAGCTACGGCTTCTGCGATCAAATCGCAAAACTCATCCCCTTCAATCCAACACAAGGAATGAAAGAAGGATGGCTCGATGAATGTTTGAAAAAAGTAGCCGAACTCGAAAGTCTTTATAACACCAATGAAGACGCAAAAAAACTTATCGATGCCGCACGACATCTTGAAGGCGTTGCGCGCCATGCATCGGTACACGCTTGCGGCGCCGTGATATCAAAAGAACCGCTCATGGAACGCATTCCCCTGCAATTCGCGCCTGGGAAAAAAGATATTATCATCACGCAATTTGAAGGTCATGCCGTCGAAGATCTTGGCCTACTCAAAATCGACTTTCTCGGCTTGAAAAACCTCACCATTATAGAAAACACGCTCCGCCTTATTAAAGAGCTTCGCGACATTACCATCGATATTTCAAAAATTCCACTCAACGATAAAAAAACATTCGAACTTCTCCAGCGCGGCGACACAACCGGCGTATTCCAATTCGAATCAAGCGGTATGCGACGCTACATGAAAGACATCAAACCAACCGAGCTCGAAGATCTTATCGCGCTCGTTGCACTCTTCCGTCCGGGACCAATGGAACTTATTCCCTCATTCATCAAACGCAAACATGGCCAAGAAAAAATCACCTATCTTCATCCGAAGCTCGAACCGATTCTCGGAAAAACCCATGGTATCGGCGTCTATCAAGAACAGATGATGCAAATCGCCCGCGACCTTGCGGGCTACACGCTTCCCGAAGCGGACACCCTGCGTAAGGCCATTGGAAAAAAGATAAAATCACTTCTCAATGAACAACAGGAAAAACTTACGAGCGGCATGATAAAAAACGGAATTCCACCGAAAATTGCAAATGCTATCTGGGAACTCTTTCCGCCGTTCGCACGTTACGGATTCAATAAATCCCATGCCGCCTGCTATGCCATGATTGGATACGAAACTGCCTATCTCAAAGCAAATTACCCCGAAGAATTCATGGCGGGATTATTGAATGCCGAAATGGCCGATATCGAACGAATTTCCCTTCTTGTTCAGGAAGCAAAACAGTCAAAAATAACAATTCTCGGACCCGATGTAAATCGCAGTTTCGTAAACTTCACGCCAGAAGGAGAAAAAATCCGTTTCGGAATGCAGGCAATAAAAAACGTCGGTTCCGAAATTACAAAATCGATCATCGAAGAACGATCACGCAATGGAGAATTCAAAAGCTTCGAAGACCTCATCACGAGAATAAAACACAAAGACTTCAATAAAAAGTCCATCGAAAGTTTAATTAAAAGCGGCGCGCTTGATTCGCTCAATATCGAACGCAAGCAAGCACTCGAGAACATCGATGATATTCTTAAATTCGTGAATGCCGCAAAACGAAATACCGAAAACGCACAAAACTCTCTTTTCAGTGCCGCAACCATTTCGCCGTCACCGATCAAATTCAAACCAGCGACACCAGCAACCAACGAAGAACGGCTCGCGTGGGAAAAAGAACTTATCGGATTTTATCTTTCGGAACATCCACTAAGCACGTATGCAGAAAAAATAGCCGCCTATAAAGCAAAACCAATTGCCGACGTCGTTTCCATCACCAACGAACGACTCATTATACGAACCGCAGGACTCGTTTCAAAAATACGAAAAATACTCACCAAGACCGGCCAACCGATGCTCTTTGCAACCATCGAAGATCTCGCTCAATCATCGCTCGAAATCGTTGTATTCAATAGCGTCCTTGAAAAAACAATTCCCGTCTGGATTGAAAACAATGTCGTTATCGTCCAAGGAAGAATGTCCACACGCGACGGCCAAGCGAAAATGATTTGCGACAACGCAAAAAAACTTGAAGCATAAAATAGGATGGGCTATTTCTAATTAACCCACTCAATCAGAGCAACTCCTGACGCTCCTGCGCCGCCGGTTCCTCCATAGGCAGACGCCCCACCGCCGCCGCCATAATTCCCTCCTGCGTATCCATCGCCCCAACCAAAACGACCTCCTCCGCCCATCGTGGAATTCCCTCCCGCGCCGCCAACCACAAGATTTGGATATGAACCACCCTGCCAACACTGTCCACCGGCGCCGCTGCTACCAGTTAGATTAAGAGTGCCACCACTAGAAGTCCCACCAGAACCACCCAAATTCCATGTATTGATAGCGCCATAAGAACCACCAGCTCCGCCACCAGCAGTTGTCGTAGCACCTCCAATGGTAATTGTAGTATTTCCTCCGGCAGTCCCAGCTCCGCCGCCGCCGCCAATATTAATCCAATATCCCGTACCTGCGATCAAATTCGTATAATAGATTGCCGTGCCTCCGCCGCCGCCGCCACTACCACAACCATAAACAACACTGCTTCCACCGCCGCCGCCTGCTCCAACAAGTGTAATTTTATAAACACCAGTAAACGTCGGAGTAAAAGCACCCGACGCAGTAAAAACCTGTTGATGAAGAGCGTCACCTATTGTTACGCCATTCAAAGAAAGCGCAGTTGCATTCACGGTACCGTTAACATCAAGCTTGTATGCAGGACTATTGGTTCCTATCCCCACATTCCCCGCAGTGTAATACATAGAGGTTCCACTCAAGAGCCAGAAAATAGGATTTCCGTTCGGTGGCTGATTTGATCCAGGACTTGAGAATGCAAAGATGCTTATGGCGCAAGCAAAGAGGCCGATAGATATACTAAGGAATAAGACTTTGAGATTGTTTGAGATGAAAGCCTTTGCTTTTTTCGAGTTCATTATGTTTGATTATAACATAATGATTTAAATAATATCTCTCTGTCATCCTGGCACTGAATCAAGTTCAGTATAAACTCCAGGCAGGATCCAGGATTAATTTTCTTTCATCGAGATACAAACCTGGGTCCTGGAGAACCGAAGACGGTTTCCAGGATGACAGATGGGGG
>CAIWCR010000034.1 GCA_903911245.1 uncultured Parcubacteria group bacterium
AAGGACCGTGACGGAGAGAATTGAGATGATACCAAGGGCGACAAGGAGTTCAACGAGGGTGAAACCCTGGGTGAGTTTATTGATGCGACGAGAATGCAATGCCATAGGTCCAGTGCTCATTGTTTTTATTTTTATATGTTTATAGAAATGTATACCGTTATTATAGTACAGATACGCAAAAGATAAAAATAGTAAACTGTGGACAACTGCCGGATCCCAAAATTCGACAGTTCTTTCCATCTTCTAATCTATTCTCCTACCCCTCCGTCCCTAATCGCCGTAAAATATTTCCCAGCTCCTCCTCTGAATAAAACGTTATCGTTATCTTACCATTTCCAGCATTTTGATGAATCTCAACAGGAGCACCTAGCGTTGCGCTCAAATGATCCTGCATTTCTTTAAACTCTGGCGTGAGATCTTCTCCCACGCTTCCTGCCGGTGCCTTTTTTGTAATTTGCCGCACGCGCTCTCTCACATCACGCGTCGTAAGTCCTTTTAATGAAATATCCTCAAAAAGTTTTTTCTGCGCGGCGGGATCGTTGATCGCCAAAAGAAAGCGTCCATGACTTTCTGAAATTTCTCCTTTTTGAAGCGCCTCTTGAATATATTCTGGTAGGTCAAGAAGTCGAACACTATTTGCTACCGTTTCCCTGCTCTTCCCAAGCTTCGCCGCGATTTCGCGCTGAGTCATTCTAAACTCCTCCTGTAATCGCTGAAATGCGCGCGCAGTTTCGATCGGATTCAACTGTTCACGCTGGATATTTTCAATAACCGCAAGCTCGACTTTTTCTCGTTCCAAATCAACCTTTCGTATAATGGCCGGCACCGACAATAAACCAAGCAGCTTTGCTGCGAGCAATCGCCGCTCACCAGCGATGAGCTCGTACGAGACATCAATCCCGATTGACGTTTCTATTTCCTTTTTAGTGACAACGATTGGCTGGATAAATCCAAATTCACGAATTGAATTCGCAAGATCGCGGAGCGCTGTTTCATCGAAATGCCGACGCGGCTGTCCTGGGTTCGGCGAAACCTTGTCAACCTCAATATGAAAAATATATTCCTGCTCTTCTTTTTTCTTTAACTTCGGATCAGTTGCGATGGAAAAAATTGAAGCAAGACGCTCCTCTTCTGGAAATGAAGCTGTTTTGTGATTTTCTGAAATAATTGTCCCGTGCGAAGTTTCCGGAATAACAGGCTTATTAATGGTTTCGATTTTTTCAGAAATTTCAGGAATATCAAAACGATCGTTCGCTACTTGATGCATAACCTGTTGAGATGCTAACGGCAAAAAAGATTCATCCTTTTGTGCGATAACCTCTTTTACTTCATAAGGAGCGGGAAGCTCTCTTTCTGCGTCATCTATAATATCACCTACCGGCAAAAACACCGGCTGACTTAACGCACCAGTATTTCCAGAATGTTGTTGAAAATTCTGTCCTCCCTTTTTAGGTATTAATGATTCAAGTCCTTTGCCAAGCATAATCGTATAAATTGATAGTTAAAATATAAAAATCTTTATTCTTTTATATTGATATAATATTGAAATTTCCAAAATCTCTACTCGCGGCGGTATTCTTTGGAATTGTAAAATCTCTCTCCTGTGCAATGACTTCATCAGCAAGCCTTCGATACGCTTCCGCTCCTTTCGTATCGGGACGATAGAGCAAGATTGGCTTTGCAAAACTCGGCGCTTCCGCAAGTGCGATATTCCGAGGAATTTCTATTGCAAATACATTGTGTGGAAAATTTTCACGCAGACTCCTTACCACATCACGACTCAACCGCTCACGCCGCTCATACATAGTAACAAGCGCACCCGCCACGCGGATAGGATGCTCAAGATTATTTTTTATAAGTTCGATAGTTTCCAAAAGCTGGCCCAATCCTTCAAGACTATAATACTCGGCCTGAACCGGAACAATAACTTCATCGGCAGCAATCAGTCCGTTTACCGTAAGAAGACTCAAGCTCGGAGGAAGATCGATAAGAATATAATCATACTCATGTCGAAAACGATTAATGAATTTTCGCAAAAAATATTCTCGATCAGGCTCATCGACAAATTCAATAAGTATACCCGCAAGATGCGGCGCTGATGGAATAAAATGATAATTAAAGACAAGAGTCGGACAGATAATCTCTGCATGACCTTTTTCTCCGATGATTCCATGATAAATACTTCCGGCGCTTTTGGCACGATCATGGCCAAGCGCTGAACTCGCATTCGCCTGCGGATCAAAATCAACAAGAAGTACGCGTCGCCCCGCAGCAGCAAGATATGCTCCCAGATTTACCGAGGTGGTCGTTTTTCCAACGCCCCCTTTTTGATTACAAATTGCTATTACTCGTGCCATTAAAATAATTTTCGAATTGTGGACTTACTTACTATCACTTGATTTTACCGCGTCGAATAATTATTATCAATGTACTGAGAATCGGTCTCAATGCTGGGGTGGCGGAATGGCAGACGCAATGGACTCAAAATCCATCGATCGCAAGATCATGAGGGTTCGACTCCCTCCTCCAGCACGAATAAAATTTTGGAGAATTACTGAGAGACAACCTACTTTCAGAAATCTTAATCAAAATAATAAAATATTTTATTTATGATGAGTCAGTCATTAAATCGGATTCTTCCGATATAAAATAAAAACCTATCCAATCAAAAACCGCCACAGTTTTTCCTGTGGCGGTTTTTATCTATCAAATCAATTTATTTCTTTATGGTAGAAATACCAAGAATTTTATACAAAGCACACCATCCGATAAGTCCCGTCAAAAGCGGAATCAATCCGATAATCCCCCACCACGACCCATACATATATCCCAAAGCTAAAAGGATTAATCCGATTATAATTCTCGCAACTCGATCAGCCGTTCCAATATTCTTTTCCATCATTGTTTCATTTTTAATAACTAGCTAAATCGACCTTTTCGAATCAATACAAAAACGTCATATCTAAGATAATTTTAGCATAAATCATTGTGACGAACTATGTTGGCAACCCGAAAACCACCTGATGAAAATCCAAAAGTCATTTGACATAAAACATATTTTGATGTTATAATACAAAAAGATCATAAAAAAGGAGCTGATATCAGTGCCAAATATTGAGATTCACGGAATGCCCGAAAGCGAAGCCCGACTAACAGTAAGAAGAATCGCTGCACTGTTACGCAATTCATCATTTGTAAAAGAAGTTGTAATTTCGCTTTGCAACGACATTGTTCTCGATCTCGAAGGAAATGATCAGCCATATCTTCGAGTCTTTTGCAATGATGGAAGCAAAGCGAAAGAGGTTGTCCTAACGCTCGATCCTCTCAAAATTGATATCGAACTTATTCAAATTTGGGATTTCATCCCGAAAAAATAATCGCTCTCAAAATCACCGCCCAAAGCGGTGATTTTCTTTTATTGAGACACAAACCGTCGATAATTTAAAAATCCAATCTGAAAATCAACGAATCCATAATGTTCCTTGTGAACACGTATAGAGATATGAGCCAGAATTCCAGGTGGCCGTACCAGCTCCACAATAATGAGATCCAGCACCTCGAATCCCCCATCCCCAAGCCGAGTCATCGCTTCCACAATCATTCTCGTTATTTCCTACAATGGCAAATTTCCCCCAGCCATCAGCAACACCAACATTGATTCCTGCCTGATTACAATTCGGCTGACTCGTATCGTCCGGCGGAAACGTGGCAATAAATGAAGCACGACTAATTGATAATGTCTGAGTCGATCCTGAAAACAAAGTTTTTGCATTTGTCGATCCAACCGTACCTTGAATACAAAGAGTGTTTGCCCCCTTACATCCTCGAATCGTCGTTCCCGATACCGTGCTATAACTTTGATAAACGGCATTTGAATTTGAAGTCGCATCCAGAGAGGCCGAATTGAGAAGACTGCCGCTTGCCCAATACGCTGACGAATACCCAAGTGTAGAATCATTTGCCATTCGCATCACCAACGTCCAACCACCACCATCAGTAATCATATCACAATATGCTTGAAATGGAGATCCTGATCCAGTGGGATCAAGCCAATATATACCACTCGCAGAAGTAGGAATATCCGAAAGAATCTTAAAACAATTTCTCCCCGCTGATGCCGCACTTGTCCCATCCGATACCGTAGTAAGCTTGAGCCACGCCGTACCAATACATCCTTCAAATGCTGAACCCGTCCAACGAATCGTGCCTGCCTTCGAGGAGTCACATGTGCCAGCATCGTTCGCCAGCCTTACCCCTCCTCCCACATCAAGTTTCGCTCCTGGCGCCGTCGTCCCAATCCCCACATTACTACTACTCGCAACATAAAATAGATCAGTATCGGCTGCGCTTCTTAATCTAAAACTATCACTTCCTGGCCCTAGTTGAAGAATTGACCACGGATAGGTAGCACTATAACGACTCAACATAAGTCTTCCCGAAGAATCACTTGCCGCTATTTGAGTAACTCCAGTAACATCTAATTTGTCCTGGGGCGCTATTACTCCTATCCCCACATTTCCCCCTGAATAATACATAGCGGTTCCACTCGAAAGCCAGAAAGTTGGTATTCCGTTAGGAGGCTGATTGGATCCAGGACTCGTAAACGCAAAGACCGCAATCATGCAAGCGCTTGAGCCTATGAGGATGCTAAAGAAAAGAAGTTTGAGATTGTTTAAAATAAAAGACTTCGCTGATTTCAATTTCATTACTTTTATTATAACAGAAATAAAAAATGGTAAGAAAAAGTATGTGGATAAGGAACAAGCTATAATCTATATTTCTGTCATCATGGATCTGATCAAGTATCCAGATTTGTATTTCTCTACTCTGTCGTCCCGGCGAAGGCCGGGATCCATGCTTCCAATTCTTCTCTTTGCTCTCCGCTTTTTGATCATAGGCCCCGAATCAAATCCGGAATAACAGAGAAAATACAAAATACTAAAACGGGACAGACACAGAAATACCATTTACCGCTCATGTCACATTTATAATGATGCAATGAAAGGGGCTCCGGCGACTTACAAACTATCCCCCTCCGCTTCTGGAGGTATAAACTCATTTAACAACTTTGTATATTTTTCTTGTAGTTCGCTTGGTATTTCTGGATGACTAAGTTTTTCCACGACCCCTCCATGTTCAATAATTGTACTAGCTTTATCAAAGAAAAAACCATTGGGAGTTGCGAGAAATAAATACGAAGGCTTCCAAGAATTAAACATACGAACAGCATCTCGAAGAATCCATTTAGTTTCAGGATGTTTCATATACTTCACTTCGATTAAATGAACTTCATGCGTTTTATTATTAATAACTGCGAAATCTGGTGCACGTCGGATAATTTCCATCGTTTCCTCCGTATGTATATCGCGTTGACGATTAGCTAATTCAGGAAGTACATTCTCATACCCAAATGCAAGAATTGTAAAACAGCCTGCATCACGCAACATTTGTTCAAACAAAGTCTCGGCAATTCTTCCTTTTACAAGCTTACGAGAGAACCCAATAGGATCGTAGTTCATTATTTATATTGATATATTGTTTCGCATGATAATTATATCAAATAATCAATAGATTTGTGATGTTTGGGGTATATACGAAAATGTTCAAATTATTTTAACTCAAATAACCTCCCCTCTTTATATCTTTATAACTATAATTTCCGCAGCTTAGTGCAGATAACGAATAATAACAATACCCGAAGCGCCTGAACCACCATCAACCGCTCCGCCGTTTCCAGTATTAGAAATAGGAACTCGCGAACCACTATTACCACCAGCTGCATAAACAATAGAAGATCCTGAAATTGAATTTGCTCTACCTGTTCCCCCGCTCGTACCAGATGCGCCAGCACCACCTCCGGTCGCAGCAGATGCACTTCCCTTTCCATTATTACCATAGCCCGTCCCATTTGGAGTATTCCCCTGCGTGGCAGACCCCCCTGATCCATAAGAAGAACCATTATAGCCACTTCCTCCACCAGAGCCGCCATTAGAACCATTTAAATTCGACCCGCCAGAACCCGCTCCACCACCAATAGCTGCATCAACATCAAACACAGAGTTTTCTCCACTTATTCCATTTCCCCCTGAAGGATATGGTGATATTCCTCCGGCACCGACCGTCACGGTATAGGTTCCAGGAGTAATAGTCCTGCTTATTTCAACCATCCCTCCTCCGCCACCACCGCCAGCATTATTGCCATATCCCGAACCACCACCGCCAGCAACTACAAGAGCCTGAACAGTACCACCAGCACTAACCGTGAATGTACCACTCGTAGTAAATGTATGAGTACGATATCCGCCACTATCAACAACAATACCTCCCGTTGCGGATAGACCACCGATACCAAACCATGCAGCCCCATTATAAAATTCCATTTGCGAATTATCCGTATTGAATCGCATCATGCCAGTCGCAGGAGTTGATGGTCTCTGTGCCGTAGTACCAATTGGCATTTTTAAAGAACCTGTTCCGCTAACATCCAATGTGGCAGCAGGACTTGCGGTTCCAACACCAACATTGCCGGAAGAATTAACATAGAGCCCCGTCCCACCACTCGCTCCGCGGAGCTGTGTCGTTCCATTTACATCAAGCATTGAACCTGGCGTTGTTGTCCCTATCCCCACGTTTCCCGCGGTGTAATACATAGAGGTACCACTGAGGAGCCAGAAGATAGGATTACCATTGGGAGGTTGATTTGATCCAGGACTTGAGAAAGCAAAGCTTGCTATAGCTCCTGCAAAGGAGCCTATGAGAATACTTAAGAAAAGTGTTTTGAGCTTATTCATGAAGAGCAAGAACAGAATTGGTTGATTATAGGAATTATTATAGCACGGATTATAGAATAAAATGGATTGGGGATAAATAACACAACAATCCTACTTGAAAAAAATAAGATATTGACCACGAAGAACTCAGATAAATTTCGGCGATCACTCTTTTGAGGACAAAATAAATAGCGAAATATCAAATTAGCTTATACTATTACAAGAAGACAATTACCGCCCCCTTCATGAACGATAAAAAATGAGATACTATTCTATTATGAGAAATATAAAAATAGCATTCCTCGCACTTCCCTTGCTATTAACTCTACTTTTTATTGCCACCTTTATTGTATACGATGCACTCATTCTTACTTTTGGAGTTCCAGAATTTTCAATTTGGATAGCAGGCACACTCGGAATCCTAACATTAAGCATTTTATTATCACTTATTCTTGGCTCACGTCATTATAATGCGTTTACGCGTGCATATTATAGAGCATCAATGATCTGGATGGGATTATTCGGCTATCTCTTTATTGGCGCGCTTTTCCTTTTATTTACTGCACTATATTTCATAGAACCATCACAACTACTTAGTGCCACGCTTTTCTTTTTAATCAGTGCGATAATTGCATATGGCATTCTGCATGCACAAAAATTAGTTGTTAAAAATATCACAATCACACTCCCCTCTTTGCCCGAATCGTGGCGCGGAAAAAAGGCATTATGGATAAGCGATCTGCATATCGGGCAAATCTATGGCGAAAAACGCGTGGCGCAAATAGTGGAAAATATAAAAAAAGTTTCTCCGAATATTGTATTCATTGGTGGCGATCTCTATGATGGCTCGATAACAACACACATTGTCAATGCCATCGAACCATTTCGCAAACTCTCAATTCCTTCAGGAATATATTTTGTCGCAGGAAACCATGAGGGACATGGCGATAGGAATTTGTTTTTCAAAAAAATAAAAGAGGTAGGAATCACAATCTTAAACGATGAAAAAATAATTCTGGATGGATTACAGCTTATTGGCGTCGATTTCGAAAGTACGACAAAAAAAACCGACTTCCAAGCAGTGCTTGATCGATTACATATCGACAGAAATCTGCCCTCAATACTTTTGAAACACGAACCGCGCTATGTCGAGCTCGCCGAAAAAGCTGGCATTTCATTTCAAATATCCGGCCACACGCATCGAGCTCAACAGTGGCCATTTGAATATCTTGCAAAACTAACCTATGGACGTTTCGCTTATGGACTGCAAAAACTAGAGAATATGTGGACTTACACATCAAGCGGAGCAGGCACCTGGGGCCCGCCAATACGAGTCGGAACTGATTGTGAAATAGTTGTTTTTACTTTCGAAAGAACATAAAACGAACACTGCCCTACTTTATAATCTCAACTATCGGATGCCCCTTATGAATGCCCCCATACAATCCACTCGTGTCTATTTCTTCCACCCCTCTCGTTGTCCGCTTCGTTCCAATGAGAGTTATTTCTCCTTCATTCTCTTCAAAAGAAATTGGAGGCTTTCCGTTCACATTAAGTTCAAATGGACTCGCGCCAAGACCGAACTTCGTAACTTTTATTTTTTGACCAGGGCGAATTTCAATGCCCTCCAATCTATTACTTTCTTCTTGATCCAAAAAAAATACGTCGCCCATAATAGGTTGAAATTGAAAATGTTTTCCGGACTCTTCGCCTGATTCTTCAAACTCTCTTTTATCAGGTATCATCTTTGCCCTAAAAAACCCTCCTTTCTCAAACTGAAAATAAATTGATCCACTAGAAGTTTTAAATATTCTATTAAATCTTTCTTCTTCAAATAAAAGATTTTTAACAAATTCCTCTCTCGTCTTGATTATAAAAAACATCCGCTCTTTTCCTCTTCTGTCTTCATGAAAAGACTGTCTTTCATTTTTAAACGAATCTCTAAGTCGAGAAGAAAGCTCATCGACACTCATTGGCGCCATCTCCTTTTTTTCTAAATGAACAATCTCTTGCGAGGCCGGTTCAAAATTTGTTTCAAGGCTTTTCATGACTATATTATTTTATTTAATTGTACCCCTCTCTTTAATCCATAGCGCACGCTTCTCTCGATCGTTCTCGCTCATAATTTTATAAACATATTAAACTATCCCCCTTTTTAAAGCATCTTCCCATTGCTGTTGCGCATTTGAAATTTTCAAATTAAATTCTTCAAGCTTTTTCTTAAAGACTTCATATTCATCATTGGTAATCGCTTTCTTATTACCATCAACAACCCATTCCCATAATCCCTGTTTGTTAAAAGCTCCGTTCATTATCCTTTGCAATGCATCCCTATTCTCTCTATAGCCATTTGCATACTCAGCAATCTCGTCTGCGCGATAGCCACCATAGGACATGTTTCTATCCGAGTGAAATGATTGATATTCCGGACGACTTTTTATCGCCATATAAAATTTTAAAGCATCTTCCTCGGAAGCAAAGTTAGCGACAAATCTTGTTTCGGTTCCGTCCTTTATCCGTGAAAAAGTTTTTTCTTCATCGAGATGTTTAAAAGCAATCGGTATTTTTTCCTCCGCCGCAACCATGAGTGCCAAATCCCTTAATCTGATCATATCAACAAGTGGAATATCAAAATAAATTCGTTCTTTCCCCCATTCAAATTTTCCATCTTCTTTCATATCTTTAATTGCCTGATTGCGCCATTCATACCACCACATACCTTCAATGGTGTCCCCGCGATTCATTTTAAATGAGTTGAATGAATTCACCTCGGCGCCTTCCTGCTTAAAGGCAATACTTGTTCCCATTTCACCTCGAATCTCTTCCAGTTTTTCTCGATCTTGAGTTTTTATCTCATCCCTTTCGACCTGCATTTTTTCTTTCTGCCTAAGTAATTCAATAGCCTGTCGCTTTTTTTCATTTTCCTGCTTTGTCTTTTCGGCATCAACGTACATAGGAATACTCCAAAGTTCCTCCACTATTTCAGCGGGCAATCCCTCATATTGAGAAGGGATTCCGATCTTTTTTTCTATGACTTCTTCATTCGCATTACCATTCAACTTTTCTTCAATAGAATGCCTAAACGAATCCGGCAATCCTTGAAATATTTCTTCTCTTGATTGACCAGCCTGAATACGCTCAACATATTCAAGAACCTTCTGCTCTCCGGGAGATAATTGTTTTTCTTTTTCCATACTGAGAGTATATCAAACCGGAACTGAAAGATCATTATCCAGTTCGATCATTTATATAAATTCATTCCTGGGTGCCTAACGCTCTCAGAATCAAAATCCTTGTTTGAGTTTTTAAGAGAGATGGCAGGAGTGAGAAATAGAATATATTCAGTATATAGAAGGAGGCGATATATAACGTAGCTGGGAACTATCGATGCTCCTATTCTTGGGGGCAACACAATATGCTGGAGCGGTACAATCACCAAGCCAAACTGATGTTCCCTCCATAGACGTCAAATACGAAGATGAAGGAGCGCTATACTCTGAAAAAATAGGGTTATTTTTATCATCGAGTAACGCTGCAAGAATATAATATGATCCATCGCCATCGGTACTATAGAAATAGTGTCCTCCTCTTACTAGTGAGCTCATTGGGTCATTGGGATTGTTTCTTGGATCATTTGGCGCAACATTAACGCCTAAATTACTATCAATGATAGCATTAACCATTCCATCATATCCATGCGCATCTGAATAAGCTGGACATACTCCATTCTTTATGGCTCCCCCAGGATAATTTCCACATTTTGCATAATACAATTCAAGCATAGTCTGAATTTTATGAAGGTCTGAAATACGTTGCGCATCATTATCATTCGACGCAGTTGTATCGGTAGTTGTGCTTGCGGTGGATAAATCAGGAGAAGGCATTACTGCGTGCTCCATGACAGATACTCCAAATAACATAAAAGTAATAAAAAGAGCAATCGGCGCAAGAATGCCCAAAACAATACTTATCTTGAAAAATCCACGCCCCGATTTTGATTGTTCTCCGGAAAGTGATGGTTTTAAAACGACTAAATTTTCATAAAGTTTATAAAGATAAACTATATGAAATGGACTAGCAAAAAAGACAATAAAGAGATCTCTAAACAAGAAAAGACAATCAGATATAATGGACAAAATGGCATTATCGGTACTACCAAGAAATAATGAATTTAAAATGAATATTGCAAGAGGGATCACTGTTGTCAAGATCCAAATCATAATCATTCTCCAGGCAATCGGCCACCAGTAGCCCCGTGTCCATTCGCGACTTTGCGTCAAAGCATTAAGGCCCCACTTATTTTCAACAACCACTGTAAATAAAATAAATGAAAACCAAACCATCATCATTATGCCTGGGATAATGAGCATAAAATAGCCACCCAATATCGCTAAACCGCTCAAAAGGCCAATCCATAAGAGTTCAAAAGAGAATCTAAATCCGTTGCGATATGATTCTATGAAACCCGTGCCACGAGCGATAGTAGACACGACGGCAATCACACCAATAACCATTGCGAAATCGCCGATAAATGATAAAAGGTCAATAGCAAAAACATTGACTGATGCGCCATATTGCATAGTGCCCCAACTCACTCCCATTATTATCAATGGAAAAATAAGAAGTTTTGTTATCGCGCCAAAACGCTCCTTATAAAAACGCCAGGAATCACTCAGTAATTGACCCACTGAATTAAGTGACTGTTGTGTTCCAGCCGGGTTATTTTCCGGAAACGGTTTTGGAATCGCTATTTCCTGATCCATTGGTTTTATTATACAACAAAAATAAATCCCAAAACAATCTCTCAGTCCAATTTTACCTGGGTGCCTATCGGGATTCGAACCCGATCCGAGAATGCCACAGATTCTAGTGCTGCCATTACACCATAGGCACCATCACAAACTACTAACTTTCAACCTCTATATTATGAACATGTTTCAGAAAATGGCAATTGTGACAAAGCCACATTAAATTTTTCAAAGTATTATTCGTTCTCTCTCCGTCAATGTGATGGACAAGAAGAAGTCTTGGATCGCGCATGCCACAGCTTTTACAAACTTGTGGAGCGCCGCCACGTTTCATTATGTTTCGATATGCATGTTCACCATTTTTCCAATTAACATGATCTTCCCCGATAAGAGAATTTTTATTTTTCCAAACGGCAAGACATGATTTATTACAGAAAAATAATTTACTCTTTGAATGTTTGAAATGTCTCGGCGTGCGATATATCAACTCCCCACAGGCAGCACATTTCACATTCACACCGTTTCGCTGGCTTTTAAATTGACATTTTTGTGAACAAAATTTTCCCCAGCCAACTTTTAAATGCCGTGGCTTCGCATAAAAAGATGTTGAACAAATTTTACAAGGAACATATGGCATCAACAAAATGATACCGCACTATCACTCAAATGTAAACCCACCATTCTGTGGCAGAATGAGGCCCAGCCATCATTTCACTTGATTAATATACCCCGAAAACCTCGTTGAATTCAAGTTGTTTTTATATCAAATTCGACCAATGACGAAACAAAAAAATTTTGCTACAATGAAACTTGTCGTAATTCAGCGCTAAAATTTTAATTATTATATTATGCCAAAACAAAATCTCCTCAAGAAAATCGCATACACTGTTCTCATTCTTATCGTCATTACGCTTCTTTTCTCTCTTTCTCTGAGCTCTGAAAAGGCGCCTCAGCAACTCAGTTTGAACCAGATAGCGGATAAAATAAACACCGGTGAAATAACACAAATCAAAGTGAATGGCCCCGATCTTGCGATAACATTAAAAGATGGAAGCACCGCCGTGGCAAAAAAAGAAACCGAATCGGGAATCTCCGAAACACTGAAAAATCTTGGCGTAAGCTCAACTGCGATGCAAAGCGTTGATTTCCAAATACAAGATCAATCAGGTTTTGAATTCTGGATGAGCCTTCTTATTCCGACACTCCTTCCCCTACTCGTCATCGGTTTTATTTTTTGGATGATGTTCCGTCAGGCAAAAACCGGCGCTAATCAAGCGCTCAACTTCGGCCGCTCCAATCTTCGTCTTTCAAACTCCAAGGATAGAATAATGTTCAAAGATGTCGCCGGACTTAAGGAAGCAAAAGAGGAGCTTGTTGAAGTCGTTGATTTCCTGAAAAATCCAAAGAAGTTTTTGGATCTTGGTGCGCGAATTCCGCGTGGCATCCTCTTGATGGGTCAACCGGGAACCGGAAAAACACTCATCGCACGCGCAGTCGCAGGCGAAAGCGGTGTCCCCTTCTTTTACATCTCTGCATCGGAATTCGTTGAAATGTTCGTCGGCGTCGGTGCATCACGTACGCGCGATGCTTTTGCAACTGCAAAGAAAGCAGCACCAGCAATTCTTTTCATTGACGAAATTGACGCCGTTGGTCGCCAACGTGGCGCCGGCATGGGCGGTGGCAACGATGAACGCGAACAGACACTGAACCAAATCCTTGTTGAAATGGATGGATTCGATCGTGACACGCATGTGATTATTCTCGCAGCAACCAATCGCCCCGATGTTCTTGATCCGGCGTTACTTCGCCCTGGACGCTTTGACCGCCGCGTTGTTCTTGACCTTCCCGACTTAAACGATCGCGAATCAATTTTGAAGATTCATGCTGAAGGGAAAAAACTCGAAAAAAATATCGACTTGCGGAAAGTAGCAGTGCGCACGCCTGGATTCTCCGGCGCTGATCTTGCAAACCTCATGAACGAAGCCGCAATCATTGCTGCGCGACGCGATAAAAAGGCTGCCGGCCAAGAAGAACTTTTTGAAGCATCAGAGAAAATCATTCTCGGCCCAGAACGAAAGAGTCGCGTCATATCACAAAAAGAAAAAGAAATCACCGCATACCACGAAGCCGGACACGCGCTCGTTGCCGCCGCACTCAAAGACGCCGATCCAGTTCATAAAATATCAATTATAAGCCGCGGATTTGCCGGCGGATATACCATGAAGCTTCCCCTTGAAGATCAACATCTAAAAACAAAGACCCAATTCCTTGCTGATCTTGCAATGATGATGGGAGGATATGCATCGGAAAAATTTACCTTCGATGACATTTCAACGGGAGCATCAAATGATCTTAAAGAAGCTACCAATCTCGCTCGCCAACTCGTCATGCGTTACGGCATGAGCGATATGGGACCAGTCACGTTTGGCAAAACTGAAGGACTGCTTTTCCTCGGACGAGAACTTTCTACCGAGAAAAATTATTCCGAAAAAGTTGCTTCAGAAATTGATGACAATGTGCATACGTTCCTCATAAATGCTTATGAAGTTGCGCAAAAAATATTGAAAGCGCAAAAACCAGCGCTCACAAAAATCGCAAGCACATTAATTGAAAAAGAAACGCTTGAACACGATGAGTTCTACGAACTTCTGAAACCGTTCAAAATAAAAACGATTTCTGCATAGCCACAAAAAGCCTCGTATTCACGAGGCTTTTTATTAAAAAACTAATTGCTATCTTTCTAATTAGAAAGATAGCAATTTGCTCTCTGACAACCTCTCGGTTTGTGAATTTCATTCATAAACCGGTTCGCTCGGAGAAAATAACTGTAAAACAGTTATTTTCTCCTCGCTGCCTGTTTTCAGTTCTTTCCTACACGGGGAAACTATCATTTCCCCGACCCCCTTCCTTGTTCAATCCCCAGCACAAAGAAAAAAACAGCACCGACAAGCGGAACTTTTTTTCTTTGTCGGGCTGCTGGGAATTGAACCCAGTCTACCTGTACCCAAAACAGGCGTACTACCGGTATACGACAGCCCGAATTATTAAAACGCTCGTTCCATCAATGTAACTTAATCAAGACGTAAAATCAAACCGATCCGTTCCTTAAACTTATTATTGCCTCAAATTTAAAATTGGGATATATTTCATTCGTTGGGCAGAATACAAATGCCCTTGTAGCTTAATGGATAAAGCAGGACTCTTCTAAGGTCTTGATGGGGGTTCGATTCCCTCCGGGGGCACATTCAAGAAAAATGAGATCATTTTATATGGTCTCATTTTTCTTGAATATTCTTTTGAGGAATCGAACTGGAAAGGGGTCGGGGAAACTATCGTTTCCCCGTGACGGAGCTCACGAACCGATGGGTTCGTGAGAGCGAGTTGCTATATAGCGACTCGCGACGTGAGATTCCCTCCGGGGGCACCACTTCGCTTCGAGCAAAAACTCGAAGCTTCGCGGTGCACGGCACTTAAGAAAATTTTAATCTTGCAAGCGCTGTATTTACATATTATAAATTGGTGAAAATATATTTATAAAAAAGGCCCCGTTTTATACGGGGCCATGATTGTCTACAGCAACGTTGCTGCAAGTTGAGCAATGTCGCTACGTTCACTTTTGGGAAGTGTAATATGGCCAAAGACCTCTTGGCCCTTTAGTCGTTCTATGACATGCGATAATCCGTTTGTAACCTTATCGAGATAGTTACTCTCGACCTGATCAATGTCGCCAGTAAGAACAATTTTACTGCCGGCACCGACACGCGTAACCATCTTTTTCAAATCAGATGGTCTAAAATTTTGTGTTTCATCAACGATGATGAATGTCCGATGAAGCGAGCGGCCTTGGATGTGATTAATTGGTTCTATCTTGATATAATCACTATCCAAAAGAGCCTCGATTTCAAAACATTTCCTTTTATCTCCCTTGGCAACCGTTTTCTCGCTACCGTTATCCAGAATTTCCAGTAAGTCCAAAATGGGCTTTGTCCATGGGGCAAACTTTTCATTTAAGTCACCCGGCAGAAACCCAAGTTTTTCACCAATCTCTACGTTTGATCGATAGATAAGAATCCTTTCATAAAGACTGTCTTCCATTTGTCTCAGTCCCGCAAGTAAAGCCATGAGCGTTTTTCCGCTTCCTGCAATACCAGAAAGAGTTATTATTTTCACAGCCGGATCCATAAGGATTTTCATGGCAAGCGCTTGTTCTGCGTTGCGAGGTTCGATACCGCTTTTCGGCGGACAGTCTTTTGGTTTTGAAACACCAAAAAATCCTGATTGAGGAATGTTTTCTTTTTTTCCTCCTTTTTCGACGGAAACAAGTACCTCTTTCTTATAGATCGAAAGACTCGAACGTCCATTGCATTCAAAGACGCAGGCTTGATTGGGAAAGAGATTTAATTCCCTACCCATAATCGCCCTCATGTCGTCACAAGAAATGAAACTTCCATCGTTATTATGGAGAAATGGATTGATTTTTTTGAAGACATCTTCTCCAACTTGAATACGGGCAATTCCCGAGTAAAGTTCATTTTCTGAATCCACTAATCTATCTTTTAAATAATCATCCGAAAGGACGCCGCAGGAGGATGCCTTAACGCGAAGATTGAAGTCTTTTGTAACAACAATTACATCCCCAAGCTCGAATCGTCCTAATATTTTCCTTAGAACGTCTTCTGCGCCAATACCGCTTCGCCGCAACCATTCACTTCCTAGTTTCCACTTCAATGCAACGGCAACAACGAAATTATCAACCTTCCCTTCTTTAAGTTGCAGCTCCTGTGGAAAATGACCTGAGTTTTCAACAAGGATCATTCCTCCGCCCGGCGTTTCTATTCCACAATGAAGAAATCCTTTTTTCCGAAAACCATCGAGAATTCTGATAGCTGCTCGTGCCTGTGATGCTGTTCCGTTTCCCCTTTCTTTTTGATCATCGAGTTCTTCGAGAACGGAAAATGGAATAACCACGATGTTATCCTGAAAGCTCAGGATAGATTCAGGGGCGTGGATAAGAGTGGAGGTGTCAATAATAAACACCTTCCGGACTCCTTCGGCCTTTTGAATAGTAGCTATATTCCCTTCTCCACCTGCCATACTAAAACCTCCCTTTTTATTTTTAAATTATGAAGAGCTGTAGTGCTGATTGCATTGTATTCCGCTCGTTCTGAAAAAACAATGTTGCACTAAAACAACTACTCAATAAGTATCGCTTATTGAAAAATTCCCGCGACATCGGTAGGATAGATATATTGCGCGCTTAGCTCAGTGGTAGAGCGACTCGTTTACACCGAGTAGGCCGAGGGTTCGATCCCCCCAGCGCGCACCTATCATTACTCTCTCTTTTCGTTGCGAAACACCAATATTGATGTTATTTTTAAGCTATAACAAATAATTAACTTTAAACGGCGCATCATCAAAATGGAAAAAGAAACCACACACAAAAAACGAATTCTTACGGGAATGAGGCCTACCGGAAAGCTTCATCTTGGACATTACGTTGGTGCTTTAGAAAACTGGCTTGCACTACAGAATGAATATGAATGCTTCTTTTTAATCGCCGATTACCAAGCGCTGGGAGACCATCTTGGAGAAACGGAAAGAATAAGAAATTCGGTTATAGATGTTGTATTGGATTGGATGGCAGTTGGACTCGATCATGAGAAAAGTTCTTTTGTTGTCCAAAGCTACATTCCTGAATACGCCGAACTATTTATGCTTTTAAGCATGTTCGTCCCCTTGTCGCTTGTAGACAGAAACCCAACATTAAAGGCAGAAATAGCTCAACAGAAAAAGAGCGATGTCTCTTTGGGATTTTATAATTATCCCGTGAGCCAGGCTGCCGATATCTTACTCTCACAAGCGCATCTCGTGCCCGTCGGCGAAGATCAACTTCCTCATATTGAACTCACCAGAGAAATTGTTAGAAAATTCAACACAATCTATAACACCAAGATTTTCCAAGAACCAAAAGCGCTGATCGGAAGAATCCCACGACTGGTCGGCATTGACGGACAAGCAAAAGCAAGCAAAAGTCTGAATAACGCAATTTTCCTTTCTGATTCTCCAGAAGAAATCAAAGCGAAGGTTAAAAAAATGTATACCGACCCAACTCGAATACGCGCCACCGATCCCGGTCACGTTGAGGGCAATGTGGTTTTTTCCTATCTTGATGCGTTTTATAATGACAAATCGGATCTGAAAGCGCTTAAAGAACGATATGAAAAAGGACAAATAAAAGACGTCGAAGTAAAACAACTTCTCGCAGAAACGCTTTGCGCCTTTATCGCGCCGATTCGAGAAAAAAGATCATATTATGCAAATAATATGAAAGAAGTGAGGCGCGCGCTCCAAGAAGGCACTGAAAGAGCAAGGACGGTTGCCCAAAAAACAATGACTCAAGTGAGAGATGTTATGGGCATTACCAAATATTGACGGACAGAAAGACAATAATTGGTATCCATCTGGTATCATAAAAAATGCCTGTTTCGAATTTCGAAACAGGCAAAAAACATAACACCCGATAGTCTTCAGGCGGCTGGAGTTGGAAAAACTTTTTCCTGACCGACGCCAGCAATAAAAAAAACATTATCCTGAATAATATCAAAATGCTCTAGACGGAAGGAAGCCCTTTCTTTTCTCGAATCAAAACATAAAACATGATGCGAGAAAGCACCGCTCCGACCGTCTTTTAATGGCCTATGGGGAAAGAAAATACACATCCTCTGCTCCTTCATCTTCTTCCAATATTGCCTTATAAAACCAAATGAATCCTTATAAGTAGGCCATGCAAGCCCAGCTCCCGTAAGAAGCTGAAGCGCCTTTTCCCCATTAAACGGACACTCTGGGTCAAAGAGAATAATATCTTTTTCTTGACGCGGATATGGAACGAGACAAAAGTTGCTTTGCGTAATAGATGGAGCAACATAAATCCCCTCAGAACGAAGCTTCCAAGCAATATGATCTGTGGTCTCATCGACTCCCCCAATTATGGTTCGGAAAACGAGCTCTTTAAACATCTCATTCATCACTACTAACAACCCCTCTCATTATTATTTTTTCAGTTTTAAAAGAACACTATCGTTATAGTATGGAAAAACATATTTGTAAACATTATTTGAATAAAGATATTAGAAAAATATTACTCGTCAATAATTTTCAGAAGCTCTGATAAACTTGAAACAATTTTGAATGGATTTCCCTTCCTTAACATTTCCCTTCCGTGGTACCCAAAGTCAACGGCAAGTGTTTTTATATTCACCACGTTGGCTTCCAGGATATCTCCCAAAGTATCAGTTATAAAAATACAATCGTTGGGATCTAATTTATATTTGGAGAATATAAATTTAAATTTATCAATCTTTGATTTATGAGGTTCCGAACCGAGCACTTCTTTAAAAATTTCTGCAACGTTGTTGTTTTTCAAATAGTCTGAAATATTTTTCGTTCCGCCAGAGCTAACTATAAAAAGATCGAATTTTTTACTCAATCTCAATAATGCTTTTTCCATCTCACCTTCAATTTTCAGATTCGATATATCGTGATAGATAAAGCCTCCATACGCTGGCCAATCCACATCTTTAAGCCTATCGATCTTGTGCGCAAAAAAATTACCATTATGTATATCTCTGTATTCACTTTCCGAAAGCGCAACCCCGGTAAATTCTTTCACCTTAGCTCTATGAAAATCAAACGTATTGTGAATTACGCCGTCGAAATCAAAAATAATTGCCTTTCTCATACCTGCAAGAGTAACATAATTGGAATCAAACTAGAGCGGATAACGGACAATAACAATACCGGAGCCGCCAGATCCTCCGTTACCACCTCCGCCACCGCCCGTATTTGCCGCACCATTGGTTCCCGCAGTATTAAGCTGGTCACACCAACCGCCGCCTCCAAGGCCGCCATAACTTCTATATCCCCCAGAATCTATGCCTCCTCCTCCGCCGCCAGAGTAATAAGTAGAAGCTCCGCTAATTGAATATGCTAATCCATTTCCTCCGTTTCCAGTAGATCCATAATGAGCAGCAGTAGTCCCCGCTCCGCCCGCACCACCACCGCCGCCGCCCCACCCATACCCCGACGTAGGATCTCCGCCGCCGCCAGAATACCCCTGACCAGATGTTCCGCTTCCACCACCAGAGCTCATATATCCGCCGCCGCCGCCAGAACCTCCCGAAGAACCAGATACTCCACCGCCGCCGCCCTTACCCCCACCAACAGCGGTTACTAAAGATCCAAAAGATGAGTTTTGTCCATTCGAATTCGTGCCACCAGCCCCAATAGTCACCGTGTATGCCTGTGTAGTAATTGGAAGCGATGAACTATAAACCAACCCTCCCGCGCCGCCGCCTCCAGAATAATTAGGGGCACCCCCACTTCCACCACCAGCAACAACAAGAACTTCAACATTACCAGCAACAGAAGCCTGAAATGTACCACTCGTAGTAAAGATATGAATACGATATCCGGCGATATCGGTAATAGTACCACCCGTTGCAACAATGGAAGATCCGACATTGTTCCATCCGCCGTTATAATATTCTAATCTCCCCGTTGTAGTGTTTAATCTTATCATCCCCACTACTGGATTCGCTGAGCGTTGAGCAGTCGTACCAACAGGGATTTTGACTGAATCAGTTCCGCCCACATCCAACGTTGCTGCTGGACTTGCTGTCCCTATCCCTACATTGCTAGAAGAAGCAATAACCATACTAATAGCGCTTGCATCAGTACGAAAGGTATGTGATTTTGCGTAATATGAGGTATCAATATAGGCCGAGCTAGAACGGTTATAGCTTTGCATATAGGTACCCATGCCACCTCCGGGACTAGTTACAAAAAATTCAAGTCCTGCAGCGCCTCCATTGGAAACAGACAATGGGGATTGTGGACTATTGGTTCCAATCCCCACGTTTCCTCCTGAATAATACATACTCGCTCCATTCAGAAGCCAGAAGGTTGGTGTTCCATTGGGAGGTTGATTGGATCCGGGACTTGAGAAGGCAAAGATACTTATGGCGCAAGCAAATAAGCCGATAGCAATACTAAGGAAGAGAATTTTCAGATTTGAAGAGATGAAAGCCTTTGCTTTTTTCGAGTTCATTATGTTTGATTATATCATAATGAATAATGGATATGAAAAAGAATTAGTGCACAGAGATGCATGCAACAATGCTCGAACAATGTTAAAAGGGAAATCTTTTAGAGCGGATAACGGACAATAACAATACCAGAGCCACCATTACCGCCAATACTTCTAGCATTAGTACCGACAATACCACCCGCGCCGCCTCCACCACCACCAGTATTGGCGACACCATTTTCTCCATTTAGATCAGAACAATTTTTTCCTCCGGTGCCTCCCCCACCAAGACCACCTGGCGTTCTTGACTGGGTACTACACGAGACGTCTCCGTTATATCCCTGTCCCGCCCCGCCACCGCCTGCATAATAGGTAGCAGTTCCAGAAATAGAATAGGAAAGACCAACACCTCCAAGTCCCGAAACGCTATTTGATCCACCTGCAGGAGTACCACCAGCGCCACCAGCGCCACCACCTCCGCCACTATTTTGACTAACGTCTGTAACGCTACCGCCACCACTAGAACCCTGCCCTGCAATTCCGGTACCTATACCAGAACTATAGGAAGATCCTCCGCCTGAACCACCATTTTGACCAGCAATTCCATTATAAACACCGCCACCTCCGCCACCTGTAGCAGTTATGGTTCCAAATACCGAAGAGTTTCCCGCCCCCGCTCTAACGTATCCACTATCAATAGTATCTCCAAGGCCTCCTGCTCCACCAGAACCAACAGTTACACTAATTGATTGTCCCTTAATAACAGAATAAGCGGGATTATAAATCAAACCACCCGCGCCGCCTCCACCACCTCCCGGAGATTGATAGGCGCCGCCTCCACCACCTCCGCCAGCAACAACAAGGACCTCAACGCTACCTCCAGCAGAAACAGTAAGATTACTATTAGATGTAAAAGTATGAATACGATAACCACCAACATCAGTAACGGTTCCTCCTGTTGCAGATACACTACCAAAGCTGCTCCAAACAGATCCATTATAAAATTCCATTTGCGAATTATCAGTATTGAATCGCATCATGCCCGTAGCGGGACTTGAAGGCCTCTGCACAGTAGTACCAATTGGCATCTTCACAGAACCGGTACCACCTACGTCAAGAGTTGCGGCAGGACTATTCGTCCCTATCCCTACATTGCCTGCGGTGTAATACATGGAGGTTCCACTCAAGAGCCAGAAGATGGGATTTCCATTTGGAGGTTGATTTGCGCCGGGACTTGAAAAAGCAAAAATGCTTATGGCACAGGCAAATAAGCCAATGGCGATACTAAGGAAAAGAATTTTGAGATTTGAAGACATGAAAGACTTTACTGATTTCAATTTCATTATGTTTGATTATATCATAATGATTTAAATAATATCT
>CAIWCR010000035.1 GCA_903911245.1 uncultured Parcubacteria group bacterium
CTATGGTGGTAATAGCTCTAATGTCATGGCATTTGCTACTAACAACGTTGAACGATTAAGAATCGGTGCCACAGGAGGCCTTTCTCTCGGTAATGGCTATGTTTCAACAGATCCTGGATCGGGCAATATGATAATAAGTGGCAATGTGGGAATAGGGATGGCGACGCCAGTATACAAGCTTGATGTGAGTGGCACGATTAATGCAACGGGGCTTTCTATAAATGGCACGGCGGTCGGTGGTGCAGGATTTAAGCCTACGGGCGTTGTTTTGTTGACAAGCGGAACTTCCTGGACGGTACCAGTAGGGGTCACATGGATTTATTTTACGTTAATTGGCGGTGGTGGTGGAGGCGGAGGAGGGATGTCGGGTCGCTGTAGTGGTGGAACAGGATATCCAGGAGCGGCAGTTTCCGGTTGGTATAATGTAGGTAGTCTTTCAACTTTGACGTATTCGATTGAAAGCGGTGGATCTCCTGGTAGTAATGGCACCGTTGGTGTTTCTTCTGGCACTCAAGGAGGTAGTGGAACTAACTCGACATTAGGAATATCCCCTCAAATTATTGCACTTCCAGGAGGAAGTGGGTCAGCAATTTCTAATCCAGATTGTGAGAGCTATGGGGGTGGTGCGAGTGGTGGATCGCCAGTTCTTGTTGTTACATCAACGGCGTTTATAACCTCTTATGCTAATTTTTCTTCTGGTACTTATGGAGCAGGCGGTGCTGGATCAACCGTTGGAAAACAAGGAGCTCTCATAATTCTTTATTGATAACATAATTGTATTGGACAGTGAATCGTTTTAATTAGTAGAATTTTCCATTGAAATCTGGTAAAATAGGCTTATGCCGAATTTGCCAGAAAAACAGGTTCGAGTCAGGATGGCGCCCAGTCCGACGGGGTCATTGCATATTGGCGGCGCCAGAACAGCGCTTTTTAACTGGCTTTTTGCGCGTCAAAACGGTGGCGTGTTTGTTTTGCGCATTGAAGATACGGATAAAGAGCGATCCGAAAAAAAGTACGAAGCAGAAATCTTGGAAGGGTTTTCGTGGCTTGGTATTGATTGGGACGAAGGACCAATAGCTAATTCGAATGAAGATAAAGGTTCGTATGGTCCTTATCGACAGAGCGATCGATTGCCGACTTATAAAAAATATTTAGAGCAGTTACTTGAAAAAGGAGGTGCGTATTATTGTTATTGCACTAAAGAAGATCTCGAAGCGGAAAAACAGGATATGGCGGCTCGAGGATTGCCTCCCAAATATAGTGGACATTGTAGAAATTTAAAGGAACCGCCTGCAGGAAAAGTGCCGCAAGTAATTCGTTTCAGGGTTCCCGAAACAAAGATCGAGTTCAAGGATATGATTCGCGGAAAAGTCATTTTTGATTCGACGCTTTTTGGTGATATTGTAATTGCAAAAGATGTCGAATCGCCGCTTTATAATTTTGCCGTTGTAGTGGATGATGCTGAAATGAAAATCACGCATGTCATTCGTGGCGAGGAACATCTTTCCAATACGCCGCGGCAAATTCTTATGCAAAAAGCGCTTGGTTTTGATGAAGTCATCTACGCTCATATCCCACTCATTTTAAATGATGATCGAAGTAAGATGTCAAAACGCTTCGGTGATGTTGCGCTTTTAAGTTATCGCGAAAAAGGATATCTTCCTGATGCAATATTGAATTTTATTGCGCTTTTGGGTTGGCATCCAAAAGGAAATCAGGAGGTATTTTCTAAAGAAGAACTGATAAAAGAATTCGATATTACGCGTGTTCAGAAGGGTGGCGCGATTTTCAGTTATGCAAAATTGGATTGGTTGAATAAGGAATATCTTAAAACAATGAGCGATGCTGAGATTGCCGATATATGCGGTCCGATGTTTATTGAAGAGGGAATACGCTCGGAAAAAACTCTACTTGAAAAAATAGTTTCAGTTGTGCGTTCGCGTGCAACGACGATTCGAAGCTTTGTTGATATGGGAAAATTCTTTTTTGATTTACCTGACTATGAAGAAACGTTATTGATCTGGGAAGATGCAACCAAAAAAGATGTTGTAGCGATTTTAAAAGAAATACTATCAAGCATTGTGGAAATTTCCGATGATAATTTTTCGCGCGAAGTTGTTTTGGCGGAAATTACCAAAATTATCGGCATACGGAAAAGGGGAGAGGTATTATGGCCGTTGCGCGTTGCCCTCTCGGGATTGGTATCTTCGCCGGATCCTATCGACATTATGACCGCCCTTGGAAAGGAAGAATCTCTGCGTCGAATAGAGAATGCTCTTCAGAAGTTAAATAAATGACATTATTCCGAAAAATATCATCGGTCCTTTTATGCGCCGCAATTTTGGGATGGATTGGAAGTTTTGCGTTCGCACATGCCGATAACACGACTTACGCAACTATTCAGAGTTCGAGCGCAGAAGATCTTCAGGTACAACTTCAGACAAAAACAAAAGAGCTTGATGCAGTAAATCAAGAACTTACGGCGGCAAAAAATAATTTGAATACTACTGAACAAGAACGTATTACGCTTCAACAGAAGGTAAAGAGTATTCAATCAAATATCAATACATTAAATCTTGGCATTAAAGCAGATGCCCTCAAAACTCAACAACTACAGATTCAGATTCAGCAGTTAGGGCTTGATCTCAAAGATATTTCAGATTCTATTGATTTGAAGCAGCAAGCCGTACAAAGTACTCTGAAAGAACTCCAAAAAAATGATACTACTAATGGAGATCTTTTTACTATTTTTCTTAAGAGTGGGACCCTTGCTGATGGCGTTCTTGAGGTTCAAGCGATTCATAATCTTCAAAATCAGCTTGGCTCAGATATCAACAATCTGAAAGATTTAAACGATAAATATAGCAATACTATTAAAGAAAGTTCTGCTAAGAAGGAGAATATCGCTGCCGAGCAGGCCGATCTTCAGAATAAAGCACTCATTGCGAGTGATCAAAAAGCTGAGCAACAAAATCTTCTTGTAGTGACACAAGGAAAAGAAAGTCTTTTTCAGCAGCAGTATGCTGCGTTACAAAAGAAGGCGTATGATATTCAAAATGAAATCGAATCGATTGACGCTGTTCTGCGTACCAAAGTAAATCCGTCAGCATTGCCAACGCCGATTGCCGGCGTCCTTCAGATTCCTGTTGAAGCTGATACAAAGGCCAATATTACTCAGGGATATGGTGCTACCGCGTTTGCAAAAACACATTATGCTGGTCACTGGCATAATGGTATTGATCTTCGAGCGCCAATCGGTACTCCGATTCTTTCAGCGGAAAGCGGTGTTGTTGTTGCGGTAGGCAATCAAGATCTTTATTGTCCTAAAAGTGGATATGGAAAATTTGTTGTTGTTAATCACAATAATAATCTTACGACGTTATACGGTCACTTCTCTCGCCAGCTTGTAAAAAAAGGGGATACCGTAACAAGGGGGCAGATTCTTGGATATTCAGGACAGACAGGGTTTGCAACTGGTCCCCATCTTCACTTCACGGTTTACGCACAAGCGACTTTTTATATGGGTCAATCGAAATATTGCGGTCAGATGCCATACGGTGGCGATTTAAATCCTACGGGATATTTGTTTTAATGATGATTTGCGCTTAATATAAAAATATGGTATAATTATAAAAAGAAATGAAAACTAAACATTTTCAAATTTTAATAATTTTTACAGCAATTACTTTCTTTTGTTCGGTTTCAGTGTTTGCATATCCGTTGTCGCAAACAGGAACACTACAGGAGGCGTCTGGAACATCGATCCAGGTGCCATCGTTCAATTTTGATATATCAGGACCGTTTCAAAGTTTTATTAAGGGCATGTCGACGTTTTCACTCGGCAACGTTGGTCAATGGACGCCACAGAGTGCATGGCAAGGATTTGATAACTGGCTCTATGGGATCACGGGATTCCACATTTCGGGCTTTTTGACCGCAATTACTGGCGTACTTGTTTGGGTTTTAAATCTCGCAAAAAGTATTATTGATTGGCTGTTGTCATTTTTGCATTCAAACTAATTATTTTGAGATAGTTATTTCCGAATCACTATTACGACACATTAAGAATGTTTTCAAAATCGATAGGGTAATGCGAAGCAGCTGATTTATATGAATATTCGATTTACTGGGGTTTAATATCTTTATGTGTCGTAAAAGGTATATTGTGCGACAGGTAGAATATATAAGAAACTCCTATTCCCTAACGAATAAAAGCCAGGCATAATAGATTTATGCAAAAAGCATTTGCTTATCTTTTTTTAATTTTTATTATTCTTGTAGCGCTCAATTACTTCCTTGGTCAGGCACAGGAAGTTTATAATTCTTCGACGATCACCTTTAATCCGGCGCTTTCAAGCCGAGGTCTCTCCTCGATAGATTTTTCCACTTTTAAAAAAGGCGGCACTGGATGGGGCTATATTACTCAGGGTTATGGTAAAACGCCCTATTCTTACCTTTATAAGAGCGGCTGGCATAATGGTATCGATATTTCGGCGCAATATAGCGCTTCGATACGTTCGGCAAGCGATGGCGTGGTCATTGCTACGGGTAATCAGGATGAGTATTGCTATCATCGCGGGTTTGGAAAATATATTGCCATCAAAGATAGCTCTAATAGTCTTATTTTATGGTATGCCCATCTTGGCATAATTTCTGTTTCGCCTGGCGATATCATAAAAAAGGAAATGCCTATCGGTACTGTTGGTGCTACTGGTTTCGAAACCGGAACACATCTTCACTTCTCTATTTTTTCAACTGCTGGCTTTTCAATGCAAAATAAAAACGGTTGCGGGCCTGATCCAGTTGGAAAAGATTTAAATCCAATCCAATATCTTGGAACAACGTATTAAAACGTATTAATAAAACATATTAAATAGATGATTAAAAAAACATGAAAAAATCAGTGTATTTCATCGGTATTGGCGGGGCCGGTATGAGCGCTTTGGCACGCTATTTTTTATCTCAAAATTGGGCTGTTTTAGGGTCGGATTTGGCGGAATCTGGGATTGTCGCCCAGCTTCGGAAAGAAGGCGCAAAAGTCAAAATAGGGCAGAAAAATGGCAATATTACGGCTAAAATCGATCTAATAATCTATAGTCAGGCGATTCGTCCGGAAAATCCAGAATTACAGGAGGCTCGTCGACTTAATATAAATACGCTTTCCTATCCTAAGGTTATTGGTGAGCTTACCCGAAAATATAAAACAATTGCTATTGCTGGTGCCCACGGGAAAAGCACGACGACGGCGCTTGCTGCTTTAGTATTGCAGAAAGGTGGATTAGATCCGACGGTTATCGTTGGCGCAAATTTGAAAGAATTTGGTGGAAAAAATTTTCGAGCGGGGGATGGAAAAAATAATTATCTTGTTCTTGAGGCTGATGAATTCGGCCGCGCATTTTTGCACTACTCCCCTACCTATACCATCATAACGAACATTGATCGAGAGCATTTGGATATTTATAAAAATCTTATTGATATCAAAAAAACATTTCTCCAATTGATTGTGAATACGCATGATGGCGGAACCGTTGTTATTAATCGTGATAATAAATACTGCTATTCATTGAAGGAAAAAATTACTGCAATTGCGCGGAATAAAAAGTTGAAAATTATCTGGTATTCGCTTTATGATTCTGCGGCGAAAAAAATACAAAAAAAGATTCCCATTCCTGGAAAGCACAATATTTCAAACGCACTTGCCGTCTATTATCTTGGAAAAGTTCTTGGCGTTTCGGAAAAAAATATTCTTGCCGCAACGGGTGCCTATCAAGGAATAAGCCGACGAATGGAATATCGTGGAGAAATGAAAACGGGAATTTCCGTTTATGATGATTATGCACATCATCCAACCGAAATTAAGGCGACCCTCCAGGCATTCCGAGAAAAATTTCCCAAAAGTACGACTATTTGTGTGTTCCAGCCACACCAAGCAAAAAGGCTTACTGTGCTTTTTAAAGAATTTCAGAAAGCGTTTGATGACGCTGATATTACTATTGTTCTTCCACTTTACAAGGTGCCTGGACGCGACGAGGCTTCCCCTCTTGATTCTGAGAAATTAGTAAGTGAAATAAAAAAACGCCAGCCGAAAAAATCTATTTTTTATCTCGATGATCCGATGAAAATAAAAACAACGATTGCAGCTATACAATTGTTATTGAAGCAAAAATCAAATTTGATAATGATGGGCGCCGGAAATATCGTTCAATATACGGACAATCTATTAACTTCCTAAAAGTACATATATTGCGCATTTGCCGATTTCAGAAAGCACTCCTCCTTGAATTTTTTCGTTTATTGTTTCAAGTGAAACGCTTGAGCCTCCGGTATAGTTTATGAGATGATCATTCTCGATATATGCAGTTTTGTCGGCATCCTTATTGTAGACATGCGTTCCTTCGAAATAGCCCAATCGTACTCCATCGTGGGAATAGATTCGATTTTCCTCAATATATCCTATTTTATCGCCGCCGCGCCATACGTCGTTTCCGGTGATTTTTATCATTTTTTTATAGTGTTGTTTGGTCATAAAAGCTCTTTTCGACTTCTTGTTATTATAGGCTGTCGTGGTATTATTTCAATCATGTTCAACGAATATAAGAATATTGAGGAATTTAAAGAAGAAAATGGTTATACAGGAAACGGTGTTTGGTATCCGCGCGTAACGAAAATCGTCGGCATCAAATCAAAGCCGGCGTTGTATCATTATTATGGTGCTGCAAAAAGCTATAAATCAGCGCAGGAAGCGACCGAGCAATCCGCAAAAGAAGGCACGCTTATTCATGAAGCCGTAGAAGATATAATGCTTGGTAAAAGCCCTGAAGTCGATCCTTTGATTGCCCCGGCAGTAAATTCATTTCGAGAATTTTTTGAAAAAAACAATATTCATGTAACGCCAGAAATGGTTGAGCGGCGCATTGTGAATCATGATCATCGCTATGCCGGAACCATTGATGCTGTCGCACTTATTGGTGGAAAAATGGGGGTCTTAGATATAAAAACATCGCAAGCAATTTATCGTGACTATAATCTTCAGACGTCGGCGTATATGGATGCCCTAAAGAATGAAATCGCCAATCTTCAAACACGATGGATTTTGCGCATTGATCAAATTCAAAAATGCATTCGATGCGGTGCGCGGCGGCGCATTAAGGGCGGTCGTGAAAAGATAACCGTCGAATGGAATAATATGCGAATGCGAGCATGCGGTCATGAATGGGGCGATCTTTATGGTGAGATAGAACTTCAGGAATTTCCCTATTGGCAAAATGACTTTGAAGCATTTCTTGGCGCCAAAAAACTTTGGGAATGGGAAAACGAAGAGTGGCTCAAGAAAGTTGGATATTTATAATTTTGTAGTTGGAAAAATGTGCGCTACTATTAAGCCATGAAAAGCATCGTGGTTATTGGCGGTGGATCCGGAATTTTCAATGTTCTTAAGGGATTGAAAAAATACCCTGTTAGTATTACGTCCATTGTGACAACGTTTGATAATGGCGGAAGCACCGGCATCCTTCGTGATGAATTTGGAATGCTTCCACCGGGTGATTTACGTCGCTCGCTTGTTGCGCTTGCACCTGAAACTGGAAATGGAACGACGCTTCGGGATCTTTTTACATTCCGATTCGAAGAAAAAAGCTCGCTACAAGGCCATAGCTTTGGAAATCTTTTTCTTCAGGCGCTTACCGCTATTTCCGGTGATGAAATAAGTGCTGTGAAAAAAGCGTCTGAATTGCTTGGTATCAAAGGAACGGTTTTGCCAATTTCAATCGACGACTCACAATTGTGTGCTATTCTTGAAAACGGGAAAATCATAAAAGGTGAAACGAATATCGATATTCCGAAGCATGATGGAAATTTGAAAATAAAGAAAATATATCTCGAGCCAGAAGCAACTATTTATCGCGAAGCATATGAAGCGATTATCGCAGCTGACATTGTTGTTATTGGTCCAGGCGATCTTTATACATCGATATTACCAAATGTTCTCGTTCGAGGGTTTGTGGAAGCTGCAAAAAAAAGCAAGGCAAAGTTTGTTTATGTTGCGAATATTATGACCAAGTGGGGCGAAACAAATGATTATGCTGCATCTGATTTTTGCGCAGCGATACTCCCCTATCTCAAAAAGAAAAAGTTTGATTTTGTACTGTGTAATAATACTTCTTTAAAGCCGATATTAATCAAAAAATACGAAAGTGAAAAAGCAATACCGATATTTGTTGATTCGAAAGAGTTGAGAAAATATACGAAAAAAATAATTGAAAAAGATCTCGTATATCAATCGGATGTCGTTCGACATGATGCCAAAAAACTTGCCGCCGCGATTGTGGCATTAGTTTAGTATTTAAAGATTTTTGCCAATTTGTCATCCTCCGGTTTGGCCGGAGGATCTATGCTTTTCCGCCCGGGGCGGATCCGCCTCTGGCGGAAAAAATTCAGAAGAAAAGACTGGAAGCGACTAGATTTTGTTAGCGCGAAGCGCGTTACAAAATCGGAGTGCCTGTGGTGCGACTAGATTTTGTTAGCGCGAAGCGCGTTACAAAATCGGAGTGCCTGTGGTGCGACTAGATTTTGTTAGCGCGAAGCGCGTTACAAAATCGGAGTGCCAGGAGTCTTCGACGAGGTGCATGGATCCTGGCCTTCGCCAGGATTTCTAAGCTTCTTTGTCACTAAGAAATCCTAGTCATTTCCCCGCCCTCTTTCTCTCATTTTCGGTGAGATATTTCTTTCTCATACGAATATTTTCCGGCGTCACCTCCACGAGTTCGTCGTCGCTAATATAATCAAGTGCATCTTCAAGGGTAAGGGTAACGGGAACTTCGAGTTGATCAGCAAGTCCTTCGTTTTTTGCGCGGAAGTTCGTAAGTTGTTTTTCTCGTGCAACATGCACGAGAACGTCTCCTTCTTTTGCGCATTCACCGACAATCATTCCTTCATAAACCGCAACACCAGCAGAGAGAAAAAGTTTACCTCTTCCTTGTGCTGTCACTAAGCCGTAATTGTTTGAAACGCCTGCTTGCGTCGCGACGATAGAGCCACGCGTGATCGCCGACATATCACCTTTATATGGTTCATGACCAAGAAAGATACTATTCATAATACCCGTGCCTTTGGTTGCGGTAAGAAACTTTGTTCGTATACCGATAAGTCCGCGCGTCGGTGTTTCAAAATCAATAAAAGCCATACCAGAATCTACGCGCATATTTTTTATAACACCGAGTCGCTTGCCCATCATTTCAATAACCGTGCCGGTATATTCTTCTGGAACTTCGATACATGCAAGTTCTATTGGTTCAAGTTTTTTCCCATCTTTTTCTTTGAAAATAACCTGCGGCTTTGACACTTCAATTTCAAATCCTTCTCGTCTCATTTTTTCAATAAGGATAGCAAGATGTAATTCGCCACGACCAGCAACAACCCACGTATCAGATGTTTCAGTTTGCGTTACCAATAACGCAACATCGGTTTCAAGTTCTTTCTCTAACCGTTCTTTGAGATTGCGTGATGTTGTATACTTTCCTTCCTTGCCGCGAAACGGAGAGGTATTCACCGAAAACGTCATCTTGATTGTTGGTTCGTCAATCGCGATAGTCGGAAGCGCTATTGGATTCTCAATATCCGCAATGGTTTCGCCGATTGATACATCTGGAATGCCTGCGATGGCAACAATATCCCCTGCTTCTGCTTCATCAACATCAACGCGTGATAAGCCATCAAAAAGCATCACCGAAGTGAGTTTTTCATTTTTTATTGAACCGTCGCGATTGATATGTGCCACCATTGCTGATTTTTTCAGCATTCCGGAATAGAGGCGGCCAATCGCAATTTTTCCCTTATAATTATCATATGCAAGATTTACGGTAAGCATTTGCAATGGTCCTGCTGTATCGGCAAGTGGTGCCGGAATATGCTTTACAATTTCTTCGAATACCGGAACGATGTCTTTCATTTCATCCAAATTTTTGGTGAGTCCCGCCTTTCCCTGTGCCGCTGAAGCATAAATGACTGGGAATTCGATTTGTTCTTCAGTTGCGCCGAGCTCAAAAAAAAGATCGAGCGTGGCATTTAATGTCCATTCACAACGCGCATCGGGCTTATCAATTTTATTAATAACAAGAATAATTTTATGTCCGGCCTGAATTGCTTTTTTCAAAACGAATTTCGTTTGCGGCATCGGGCCTTCTTTTGCATCAACAAGCAAAAGCACGCCGTCAACCATGCGCATGATACGCTCTACTTCTCCGCCAAAATCCGCGTGGCCGGGAGTGTCCACGATATTGATTTTTGTATCTTTATAAATAACCGCCGCGTTTTTTGAAAAAATGGTAATGCCGCGTTCGCGCTCGAGCTCGTTCGAATCCATGATAAGCTCGCTTGTTGCGCCGGTTTTGAGATGAAAACTCAAAGACTGCTTCAAAAGGGCGTCTACCAATGTAGTTTTTCCGTGGTCAACGTGAGCTATAATTGCAATATTTCGTAAATTCATTGTATTAAAATAATCAAATAAAAAGCGCCCCAGACAAGCGGCGCAAAACCCATCAGCACCGAAGAAATAATACCACGACAGAAAAAATTACGCAAGGATTATAGTATTCCCTGCGAAGGAGGGACGCTCTTTTCTTCTTCGCAGGGAATACTATCCGTTTATGATGACGGGTTTATTGCGAGCATTTTTCTATGATAATCGGCGCATGATTGAATTCACGATTTGCAAGATAGCCGATACCAAAGCTTAGTGATGCCGTAAGAAAAATAATCGCGCAAAAAACAAGTTCTTTTTTATAAAAAACGTAGTAGTTTTTTACCCATTCGATTTTTTCCGAAAAATTCCACATTGCTATAGCGTAGCAATGTGGAGATTAAAAAAGGATTAAAACGCTTAGAATTTCTTTGCGACAAAGGAGCTTAGAAATTCAAGCGTCCTGGCGGAGGCCGGGATCTACGCTTCCAGTCTTTTAAAATGCATGGATCCTAGATCACGGGCGAATGTGCCCTTGTCCAGGATGACAAAAGGAAGAAAACTATCAGAAACTCAAATATTTCTCCCACTTTTCATAGAGAAGGCGCGTGGCGCGGATATCACCGACATTATATTTCGCGATTTCGAGAAATTTCTTTTTCTTAAAAAGCGGACCAACATCGTCGCCGGTTACGCCGCTCATTTTAGGACTTGGAATATCGAAAGCGCGTGACCAAAGATGCAGGCTCCCTTTTCGACGTGTTGCGCCATAAAAACTTAATTGCTCTGCGAGATCAATGTGTAACGCGTCAGGATTGTTTTGATAAAGATAGCGGCCGCGCATGAGGTCTTTTGTCGGGCGAATTCCTTTGATTGCCGATCGAGTAATAAGAAACGGCATATCAAATGCCCTGCCATTAAACGTGATGAAAACCTGATAATGCAATGCGAGTTCCCAAAATTTACGGAGCATCTCTTCTTCGGTCATCTGCTTGAAGGAAATGCCGTCTTCTTTTATTTCCTTATTTTTTTGTCCAGGCGCTTGGTAGTATACGCCACCTTCGTTTTTATAATAATCCAAAACGCCGATTGCTACGATTTCGCCCGTAAGCGGCGAAAAACCAAGACCGTTTTTCAAGTCCTCAAGTGCGATTTTATATTCATCCTCGCTATCGGAATCTTTTTTGATCCAGCGAGTAAGATTTTCTTTGGTTGCTTTATCGAGCGAATCAAAGTCTTCGCCTATGGTTTCGATATCAATAACGAGTTTTTGCGTGTTTGACATTAGCATTATTATAGCATAAAATGAAACGTATTAAAAAGTAATAAAGAAAATTGAGTCGGGGAATATCCGCTCTGAAATCTATATAAAATGGCACATACCAAGGCTATAGGATCTACTAAGCTCGGACGCGATTCAATCGCGAAGCGTTTGGGCGTCAAAATGCAAGATGGTCAAAAAATAATGGTTGGACAAATTCTTATCCGCCAGCGTGGCACGAAATATCTTCCTGGTGATAATGTTAAACGCGGAGCCGACGACACGCTTTATGCCGATAAGAACGGCGTTGTGAAGTTTACCAAAAAGACAAAGACTCGTTTTGATGGCACTCGTCGCCATGCAACGATGGTGCACGTAAGATAAGCTTCAAAATTCACACTAAAAATCCCCTGCCAAATGCCGGGGATTTTTATATTATTAAAGTGATTTTTTTATTCTTCCTTCTCCACTCTAATCTTCAATTGAGCAGTAACCCCCTTCTTGAGATCAACGACAACTTTATGATCACCGAGTTCTTTGATGGGTCGATCAAGTTCGAGATCGACTCTTTCTTTGGTAATGATATTATGTTCGCGGAGCGCCTTAAGGATATTATCTTTGTTAATAGATCCAAACACTGCGCCGGCTTTATCGGTTTTTAAGGCAAAAACAAGCGTTGTTTCTTCCATTTTTTTTGCGATAGCCTTTAATATTTTCTCGTTTTCCGCACTTTCTTTTTCGTGCTGAGCTCTCATTACCTCTATTTTCTTTAATGCCGTTGGCGTTGCGAGTTCGGCGAGCTTATTGGGAAATAAAAAGTTTCGCGCATAGCCATCGCTTACCTCTTTCACTTCAAATTTCTTTCCTATTTTTTTTACATCTTCAAGAATAATAACTTTCATTTTTTTATTGATTAATTTATAAACGACGACATTATTGCGATGTTATCTGACCTTTTATTACTTCTAATGCTTTTTCGAGTTGTGGATCACGGCCATTCTTTATGTCATTATCGGTTATTGGCACGATATAATCCGGAACAATGCCGTCGTGATCAAGGATTCGTCCTGATGGCATGACCCAATGCGCCACTGTTATTTTTATTGATGACCCATCGCTTAAATCCTGAAGTTCCTGTACGGTCCCCTTTCCAAAGCTTTTTTCGCCGACAAGTTTTATATTCCGATTATCATGTAGTGCGCCAGCTAGAATTTCAGATGCCGAAGCGGAGCCACCGTTTATCAAAATCACTATAGGAACGTCAGCAAGAGCGCCATTACCCGATGATTTGAACTCTTGTTCCGGCACGGTGCGACCCACCTCTTTCACCACTAATGTCCCTGGTTTTAAGAAATATCCAGAAAGATCAACGGCGACTTCGAGATATCCCCCTGGGTCGTTTCGTAAGTCCAGAACGATTCCTTTTGCATTGGCAGTTGCTGCTTTTTGAAGAGCATCGTAGAAGAGAGAATCCGCGTCCTGATTGAAACTATGCAATGAGATATGAGCAACATCTCCTTTCATCTCGAAATCAACCGTTGGAATTTTTATATTAGCGCGTATTATAGTGAAGTCTTTTGTTGCGCTCCAATTGTTACGGAAGACGGTAAGTGTTACCGGCGTCCCTTCCTTTCCACGGATAAGATTGACTGCCTGATCGACATTCATCCCATCAGTTGATGACGCGTTTATTTTTACTATGATGTCACTTGTTTTAAGGCCTGCTTTTTCTGCCGGAGTATCTTTTAGTGGGGCAATGACAACGATCTGACTTGTTGTGTTCACGCCAAGCTCTGCGCCGATACCACCGAAATTACCGGCGATATTTTGCTGAAATTGTTTATTATCGATAGGATTGAAAAATTCAGAATATGGATCTTTTAATGATTGAACAAGACCGCTAATGGCGCCGTGCATTTTATCGCTATTGCTTATATCGGGATTTTTCAAATAGAGATCATTTACTTTTTGCCATGCCTGCCAGAAGACATTGAAATCGGCGGAATTGGAAATGGTATTATTAAGTCCCATATTTGTTGCGCCGGTGACGACAACACTTTTTGAAACTTTTATGCCCGTATTCCAACCGAACCAAAATCCGCAACCAATGAGAATAGCGGCGATTGAAAGAACGGCAAAAAATTGGGAAAGATTCTTTTTATTCATGATAATTTTTATGTTGTAATTGTAACTGTATTCACCATCTTGAACAAGTGTTTTTGCGAAACAATAAAACGAACAAAAGAGCAAAGGTTATTCTTTAAAAGGAGTGACCTGAAGTATGTTGTATTCCGCGCCGGATTTTACAAGGTTTGACTCCATAAGATCGATTGATGGCGCGGAAAAGCTGAATTGAAGGGTTTTTTCTATATTTGGGAGCGTTGCCTGTTGGTGTCCTTCGGGGAATCGTGCCAGCGTAATATGTCCTGAAAACGTCCTGGCTTCACGTTGAAATGGTACGGCATGCATTGCAAGCTCGTCTTCAAGTGCGCCTTTTATTTTTCCGATACTTTCGGATGTTGCCTGATCGGTATGCAACCATATCATTTTTGCTTCTTTACTGCGCGGCGAGATCGAATCATCGGAACGTTTTGGCGAAAGCGGTCCATAATCTATTTTTTCGAAGACAATTTCGGGTGGTTCAAAGGCATACGAAACCTTTTTTATGGCACTTGTTATTGCTGGCAGCATAATATCGTTCTGACTTCCTAAAAATGAAACAGTAATGTGCCAATTTTCACGTGGCATGAACCGAATTTTTGTATCGGAAAAATGTTCAAACTTTCTTTCAAGTTCGTTTACTATTTTTTTTACTGAGCGTGCGGCGCTTTCGGAGAGCGGTATTGCGATGAAGAGCCTTCTTTTTTGCATACTTGAAGTATAACTGATTTATTGAAATTAAAAAGAAAAAGACGGAAGCATGGGTAAGTAATTTGCTGAACTTTACCCTCGGCTACGATCGAGGGCGAACTATGACAACGCCACGCCGTCATCTCTCCTTTTTGATTTTTAGTTTTCCGTTGTCAGCAGAAATTGCTATTGTTCCGCCTTGATCGGTGCGAACAATGACTGCTTTCGTTGATGAAGTAATGCGCGCAAGAGTTTCTTTTGCTGGATGGCCGTATTTATTCTTTATGCCGACTTCGATTATCGCGATTTTTGGATTCACGGCCATAAGAAATTTATCACCCGAAGAGAATTTTGATCCATGATGCGCGATTTTCAAGATATCGGCACGAAGATCAATGTGATGTTCCAAAAGATAATTTTCCACATTAAATCCAATATCTGCGGTCAAAAGTACGCGAAAATAGATTGTTTTGACTAGTTCTACAAGTACCGTGTCGTTCAATTCTGCGCTCGCAGCAAAGCTTGAATCGGGCGATACAATATCGATTTCATTATTTTCGTAATGAATGCGGTCGCTGGTGGCGAGCGTAATAATAGGAATGTTTTTTGATCGTATTTTTTGCAATAATGCTGACCATTCTTTGACGTTCGGATTATCATTACGGCCATTCCAGATAAAAGCACCAATACGATAATGATCGAGTAAATAATAATAACCATTAAAATGATCAAGCTGAGGATGTGAAATGACAGCGAGGTCGATATAATTATCGCCTGATGGCATTATTTTCTCGATGCTCGCAAGTATGTTGTTATCCGGTCCAGCATCAGTCATTACTTTTATATTTCCAGGAAAAATGATAAGCTCGCTATCCCCTTCGCCAACATCAAGGAAATAGGCATGAGCGATATTGCTTGCAAACGAAAAAGAAATAATATTCCACCAGACAACAATAGTAAGCGCGATAA
>CAIWCR010000036.1 GCA_903911245.1 uncultured Parcubacteria group bacterium
TCAGTAGGGTCTTTCATTTCTTCAAATCTCAAAATTCTTTTCCTTAGTATCGCAATAGGTCTCTTTGCCTGCGCCATAAGCATCTTTGCCTTCTCAAGTCCTGGATCAAATCAACCTCCCAATGGAAATCCAACCTTCTGGCTTCTGAATGGAACCTCTATGTATTACTCAGGAGGCAATGTAGGGGTAGGGACGAATAGCCCAAATCTTCCCTTGGAAATCGACAATTCAGCAGGTCTTTCTGCGGTGACATCGAGCCCTATGGGAGGACAGCTACTCTTAGGAAGTTTAAGTCATCGTCTTTATCTGGGATCATTTTATTCGGCCGGCGTTGCCGAGCTCGCCGCTATACAATCAAGTGCATATTACAGTGGCGCTGATCACGCGGGAAATCTTTCTCTAAATCCGAATGGTGGCAATGTTGGGATTGGAACAAGTAGTCCGTCAGGCATTCTTCATACCTATGTTGCGATCAACGGTCAACCGATTTTTGAATCAGGATCAGGAATGAATTTTATTAAGTTACTTTCGCATACGGGCCAATCTAATTACGGAAGCGATATAGCGTTTTTCGATGGCTCCACTAATTCTGCCGAAATCAAATCGGTCGCGAGTGGTGGACTTTATTTTGCAACCACAAATACGAATCGCTTAGCGATTGATGGATCTGGTAATGTAGGAATTGGAATAATGAATCCGGCTGCGACACTTCATATTTATCCGCCTGGTACAGCATATAGCACCGCTTTCAAAATTAGTAACCCAAATGGCAATGGCGGATCCTGTAATTTCTACGTAAGACAAGGCTGTGGCGGCACTGACGTTTCTCTGGGTTCGCAAAATGGCGTTAACTTCTGCATGAATTGCAGTACCACACCATAATAGCCCCCTGGATTTCCCACGCCTATTTCTCGAATTTTTTTATTGATACGCTCTCAATTATATATTCCCTATATTTCTCGAGAAAGAATGGAAATTGAGAATGGAGTGGCGCAGGAAAATCCTCTAATGCAAACCACCCAATCTCCTCAAACTTATGAGATTCGCCATTTTTTACTTTTGCACGATCAATAAGGACTTTAAAATCAAGCGCGATCCAATGCGTTGGTTTTCCGCCATGTACTCGATGAACGTCGCGAAAGCCAAGAAATTCATAGTTAACAACATCAGTACAATATTCTTCTCTAATTTCTTTCCTTAAAGTATTTTCTACCGTATCGCCGAATTCCAATCCCCCGCCGCCAGGATCCCATCTGCCGTGTTCATCCCGACACTGACTACTTCTTTTATTCAAAAGAAAACTTCCGTTTCCATCATGACAAAGATAGACAATAGTAATCCCCGTATAGTCTTCGCCTTTTTTCATTTGACCTCTTTCTCAAATTTTTTCTGGCACTCAATAGCGGCCTTGATACAATCCTCCGGATCGTAATTCAAATCATCGCAAAACCGTATCGTCGAAAAAATAATATTTCCCAATTCCTTTTTTAATTCTTCATCAGTGTGCAATTCTTTATCTTTCGGCGCATTTCGTTCCCAGCGACACATATCGCCATAGACTTTTCCGAGTCTCACAATAATCTGCGACAGCGATAATTTTTCCTCGCCCCAGATTTCCCGCCCCATTGTTAATAGTTCTTTTATTTCCATGTCATTATTATACCAAAAGCAAATATCCGAACCAATACCGCCCCCTCCCATTCAAAATCACAATTGTATATAATAGAGGCATGAATAAAAAAATAATAATTGGCATCATGCTCGCGGTGCTTCTCATAGTGGTATTGAGCGGCTGGTGGCTGTGGCAAAATAAAAGTTTTTCAAGCGGACTACTTCCGTTCGGCGCAACAAACCAAGAAACAAGCGTGACGCAAACATCATCACAAACGCTTGGCGGATCAATCTATGACAAGGTTTCCGAACAAACGACTGCAGCAAAAAACTTGCCGGATACCAATCCCTTCAATAAAGATATAAATCCAATCAAGGGGGCGTATACCAATCCATTTGGAAACTAATATGAAAAAATTATTTATTAACAATCTGACGTCATGTTTTATTCTAGGATTCGCATTACTTCTTAGCGGGGGCATCATCGCATTTGCACAAGGCACACCCGCACTAAGCGCATCTTCATCCGCTCCCATCAAGATTACGTTCCCCATTGCCGAACTCGGTAATTGCGCAAATGAAGCTGTATGTCGCGCTTATTGCGAAAAACAGGAAAATATAATCGCCTGCACCAACTTTGGCGAGAAACAAGGATTAATTTCTTCAGAAGAAGCTGCTCGCGCCAAAGAGTTTGCAGATGTACTAAAAGGAGAAGGCCCCGGTGGATGTAAAGATAAGCAGTCATGCGAAACATATTGCAACGGCACCGCTCATCTTGATGAGTGCTTGGCATTTGTCGAAAAACATAATCTCGGAGATCCCGCCGACATCGCCGAAGGACAGAAAATAGCCACAGCACTCAAATCAGGAGCAAGCCTTCCTGGCGGATGTACATCAAAAGAATCATGTAATACGTACTGTTCAAAATCAGAAAATATGGAGGATTGTCTCGCCTTTGCAGAGAAAGCAGGAATGATGAGTCAAGAGAAAATCGATGAAGCTAAAAAAGTTCTGCCATTTCTGAAACAAGGAACAACGCCCGGTGGCTGCAACTCCAAAGAATCATGCGATACCTATTGTGCTGTGGACACACATTTCAATGAATGCATATCGTTTGCAGAAAAAGCAGGATTGGTAAGCGCCGAAGAAGCAGCAATTGCGAAGAAGTCAGGTGGTAAGGGTCCCGGTGGCTGCAACTCCAAAGAATCATGCGACGCATACTGCAATAAAGAAGAAAACCATGATGCTTGTTTCACGTTTGCAAAAAGCACGGGAATATTATCGGACGATCAAGTAAAAGAAATCGAAGCAGGAATGGGCCGATTGCGCGCAGGCCTCGATCAGATGCCGCCAGAACTTGTAAGCTGTCTTAATGAAAAACTAGGAACGACAACATTGAATAAAATTCAAAGTGGAGCACTTACGCCAAGCCGCGACACGGGAGATACTATCAAGTCATGCGTCGATGCATTTATGCCTCAAGTAAAAGATAAAGTTACCAAAGCGCTGGGACTCGCCGATGCAAGTACCACACAATGCTTGGAATCAAAACTCGGAAAAGATGCCCTCGATAAAATAAAAGCAGGAGACGCTCCCTCGCCAGAAAATGGCGATGTTTTCCGAAGCTGTTTTGAGAGCATGAAAAATGATGGATTGAAAAAAGCGCAAACCGCTTTGCAAAAAATGCCCCCTGAAATGCTTTCATGCGTAGAAAAGACACTCGGCTCCGACACCATAACGAAAATAAAAAATGGCGACACGAGTGCGATGGGCCCCGAAGTCGGCACGGCATTCCAAAGCTGCTCCGGCAATATAAAAGAACAGGCGATGTCCAAACTTGAAACTGACTTAAGCCAAATGCCAGAGAGCGCACGCAGCTGCGTAAAAAGCAAACTTGGAAATTTCGAAAGTGATTTGAGCAGTGGCGCTATTTCACCAGAAAAAGTACAAAGTGTTGTTGCGGAGTGCATGAAAGATATTGTTCTCCCTTCTTCTGGATCCGGAGCACCGCAAGGAGCACCTGCAGGTATTCCGACAGGAATGACAAATCCAGCAGGAGGTGAAAATGGAATACCGTCAGAACCGAACGACCAGACATGCGCCATGTTCAAATCAGCGCCGTCCTGCGATTATGTTCCGACGAACGTCCGAAGCTTGTGCGAGAAATGCAAATAAAAACAAATTCCGATCGCACGACATGAACAGAACAATAATAAATATATTCTTTACGGCATTTCTCGTTGTGGTGTTGGGCGGCGGCGGATGGTGGTTGTGGAATAACAAAGAATTACCGACAGCTTCGACGCCATCCAATGCAACAAACCAGGAGACAAGCACTACCGATACCAACACTATGCCATCACAAACGACAACCGGATCGGAACAAATACAAATAAACGTTCCAGTGATAACTCAAAATACCACAAACACAATAAAAGAAAGCGCGCAGGACTGCGTAAAAAATAAAATCGGCAAGCTAGGGAATAATTCCGCCGGAACGACTACTATTACCCAAGACCAGCAACAAGAAATTATCGCCGAGTGTACCAAGGAAATAATGGCATCTCCCGGGCTTAGCACGGCATTACAGGGAATAACCGGAGGAACCTCTTCCTTGAGCGGAATGCCATCAAGCTCCCTCGAGATACCATCAGAGCCTAACGATTTTATTTGCTCGCTTTTCAAGTCTGCCCCTTCTTGTGATTACGTTCCGGAAAACGTTCGAAGTTTGTGTGAGAAGTGCAAGTAAATACAATCTTTATCTTTGGAATTCTCGCTCCTGAGTCTTTGGTATCACGAAATAGTGATTCTTTCACGGCAGCGCACCTATTCCAGTCCGCATATCGTATAACAAATATGAAAAAAATTATTTTCCCTTTTATCTTATTCAGCTTAATATCCGTCGGAGCCTATGCCTATCAACGCTATTCTCAAAACATACCTTCGAATAATTTTCCTATCACAACAAATACAAGTCAATCATCATCCACTCTCCCCGCCTCCATCGGGATAACAAACAAGACCGGAATAACCATGAGTCAGATTGCAACTCACTCGTCCGTTAATGATTGCTGGGTTGCGATTAGTGGCAAGACATACGATCTAACGGCATTCATTCCAAAACATCAGGGCGGAGCAAAAGCGGTTATCAAAACCTGCGGAACTGATGCAACAAATGCTTTCAATGCAAAAAGTGTCCACCAACAACCAAGCGCCGCCGCCGTATTAGTAACGTATTACATAGGAAATGTTCAATAAACAAAGAAATGTAAAATTCATGATGGTGTTTGCAGTTGTGGTAGCGTTCGCAACGCTTTATTTTTGGTTTGCAGGATCGCAATCCGAGCTACAGTCAGGCACCACCGCAAATCTGTTAATTACTCTCGGAAAACTGGCCGGACTTTTTTTGACACTTCTTCTCCTTACCGAACTTCTTCTTGTTAGTCGTGCGCCGATTTTTGAAAAACTCAAAGGATTTCCCGGACTTAACAAAATCCATCGCGGCTTTGGGATTTCCGTAATAGGATTTCTCGTTTTACATGGAGTCTTTCTCGTCTGGGGCTATGCCCTACGGGACAATGTCGGAATAATCCAACAACTACAAACATTCTTTACCTGGTGGGACGGCGTCGCAGCAGCCATCATAAGCGCCATCGTTCTTTTTGCAATCGGCATTATTTCGATACCATACATACGAAAGAAATTACGATATGAAATCTGGTATTACTTACATTTATTAATATATCCAATTTTATTGTTTTCGTTCGGTCATCAAATAAGCTCCGGAGATATGTCGTCGGGAATCGCAAAATTATTCTGGATTACAATATTCTCTTCGGTAATAGGATTTTTCATGTGGTATCGATTCGGACGTCCCCTCTTTTTTTATTCAAACCATCAGTTTCGAGTTGAAAAAATAGAAAAAGAAACCGATGACGTTTTTTCTGTTTATATAACAGGAAAATCAATGGAAACATTCAAGTTTACTGCCGGACAATACGCCAACTTCCTTTTTCTTCAAAGAGGATTCATTTCACGCCATCCATTTTCCTTCTCCACTCCCTTTAATGGAAAAAACATAAGGATAACTGTAAAAAGCCGGGGCGACTTCACCAATCAAATACACACGCTACACATTGGAACCCCTGTCATCATCGACGGACCGGTCGGCAATACAACGCTCGAAATTTCTGAAACAAAAAAATATTGTTTCATTTCGGGAGGAATCGGGATAACTCCAATTGCCGCCATGATTCATTCTCTTCAATCCCCGTCCGATGCAATATTATTTTCCGCCAACCGCTCCAAAGATGACAGACCCCTCATAGGAGAACTATCAAAAACCGGCGTTGTAATATGCGAATATCTAAGCGATGCAATCCCAAAAACAAGGATAGATGCAAATGAAATCAAAAAAAGATGTTCTGATATCCACGAGCGAGACATTTATGTTTGCGGTCCACCGCTGATGATTAATGACATCACTGACGGATTACTCCGAAAAGAGGTTAGTCAGAAGAGAATCCATTCTGAAGAATTTAACTACTAGGGTGTTCCATTTCTGATTGTGCCCTCCAGGTAAAAGATTGAGAAAAATCTCAGGCACCCAAAATCCTGTTCAGTTCGTATACTTTAGTATCAGAGAAAGAATCCAAAGGTCGGCACTACAACAATTAACCCCAAACATGACTAAAAATCTTTTCATTTTTTCTGGTCTTGTCCTCGCTATCGCAATTGCGGCGCCGGTATTTGCACAAACGGTCACGAGTACTGCAATAACCCCTTCCGTTGCCGCAAAAATCACCTGCGTAGGAGCGGCGGTAAATGCTCGCGAACAGTCAATCGATGTAGCGATGAATGCGCTTACCACAGCAACAAATGCGGCATATACCGCACGAGCCACCGCACTTCAACAGGCATACAGCCAAACCACACATAGCGCTGTAACGACTGCAGTAAAGACGGCGTGGGAGAACTTTAATAAAGCAGCAAAATTAGCTCACAAAACATGGCAAGCCGCTCGCAATGCAGCGTGGTCGACCTATCGAACCGCCGCAGTAGCGTGCAAAGCACCGGCGGGAGTCGGCGACGGAGCAAACTCTATTTCTGAAATGTCCGGAAATTAAACCGTTCTGATGGTTCGTTAAAAACCCTCCATTCGCTGGAGGGTTTTTATTTTATCGATTCAAAATCCAAAGAGCATAATTCAAATACGTTGCAAAACTTACCCATGCAATATACGGCAAAAGCAAATACGCTGCCGGTCGAGAAATTTTTGAAAAAACAACAATTGTCCCTACGATAGCGAACCACATCAAGAGAATTTCCACGAGCGCTCCGCCAAGATTATGAAAACCAAAAAAGACGATTGACCATAATGCATTAAGCATGAGCTGGAAAAAGAAAATACCTAATGCAATTTTTATGGCCTTCTGCTCAAAGCCTTTTCGCCAAACCAAAAAGACAGCAACCCCCATTAATAAATAAAGCATTGTCCAAACCGGACCAAAAACCCACGAAGGTGGATTAAGAGATGGTTTCACAAGAGTCGCATACCACGTCGGAATTGCTGAAATAGTAAAAACCGAACCAATAATCCCCGCACCTTCACAAACTATTACGGCAATTATCAATTTGAAAAAATCTTTAATTTTCATGACGCTATATTGGATAACGAATAATAACAATACCAGAGCCACCGTTACCGCCAGCACAATTAGCCACTTGATTGCATCCAGCACCACCACCACCACCACCTGATCCAGTGTTATTGCCAGCATTACCACCAAAATTTGGCAATGGCGCACCAGCAATTCCACTTAATCCACTATTAAAAGCATTTGTTCCACCGGAACCACCAATGCCATTATAACTTCCGCCACCACCGGCACCACCAAGCCCACCATTACCACCGGCACCACCATTATTGCCCGTGCCACCACCACCGGCCGCCCAATAAAGAGTTATACCATTAATCGAATTAGAAACACCATTTGCACCATTAGGCCCATTCGTGGGGGCATTGTTTCCATATCCCCCTCCGCCGCCGGAGCCATTTGTGGAATAATAACCACCCGTGCCACCACCACCATTACCTGAACCACCTGGATTTGCTCCGCCATAAGTAGATCCACCACCTGAACCGCCGGTTGCCCTGCCATTACCAGCAGCTATCGCTGAATAGGTTCCTCCGTAGCCACCGCCGCCCGCAGTCAAACCAAATGCAGTGGTATCGCCACCAGATGTACCAGTAGTCCCAGAATTTCCGGTAGAGCCAGTCCCCGTGCCGCCAGCACCGATTACGATAGTATAAACAGCATTCGTTGCAACGATTAATGATGTTCCACTTAAATTGGTAACTACTCCTCCTCCGCCGCCGCCGCCGCCATTATTTCCAGATCCAGCACCGCCGCCACCAACCAGAAGATATTCAACGGCCATACCCGTAGTAACTTGGAATGTGCCATTTGTAATAAAAGTATGGACGCAATATCCATTAACCTTGGTGACCGTACCACCCGTTGCAGAACATTCCGCTGAAAAAACTAGCCACTTCGTGCCATTATAAGCCTCGAAGTTATTATTCGTGTTATTGAATCGCATCATTCCAGCGACAGGAGTTGCCGAACGCTGTGCTGTCGTACCGACGGGAAGCTTAACAGAATCAGTGCCACCCACATCAAGCGTCGCAGCAGGAGCATTCGTCCCTATCCCCACATTTCCTGCGGTGTAGTACATAGAGGTTCCACTCAAGAGCCAGAAGATAGGATTACCATTGGGAGGTTGATTAGATCCAGGACTTGAGAAAGCAAAGCTTGCTATAGCTCCTGCAAAGGAGCCTATGAGGATACTTAAGAAAGGTGTTTTGAGCTTATTCATAAACGCGAAAGAAAAAATGTCAGTTACCGTAATTATTATATAATGAAATTGCTCTAATCAAAAACCCGCGCGATGCGCGGGTTTTTGATTAAGACTTCTTTTTTATCTTTTTGCTGGACCTCTTTTCTTTGCAGCTATCTTTTTCGGAAAATCTTTTTGTATAATATCTGCTTTTGGTGGAATTATTTGTTTCACGGCTTCAGCCGATCCAACAGGATGAGACATTGTTTCCAATATCCGCAATATACTATCAATTTTAGTATTCATAGCACCAACCTGCTGTTTTAAGTCGGCCATTCCCCATTCATTGGTTCGCGGCTCAAAAGATCGTGTTGACGCTTCCCTTCTCTGGAAACTTCCATTATTTACCGGAGCTTCCCGATGAGTATCAAAACAAGCGCTACAATATACCGGCTTTCTTCCATTTGGACGGAAAGGAAGTTCGCACGCCTTCCCACAGCTGCTGCAGATACCAGGAAATTTCTGCGAATCTTCCCGACGGAAACCATCAGGCCGCGAATATGCTGGCTTTTCAAAGCTCGGACGACTCGGCCCTCTATTATTAAATCCTCCTCCATTTCTGGAAGCATTGCCGTGAGGCTTTCTAAATTTGTTCATTTGAATATTATAGGTTAATCCCAACTCCCGAAGCGTAAGCTTTTATGGGGATAAAAGCAATGAGCGACTCTAATATAGTAAAGAAAAAACCAGATCATCATAATCCGGTTTTTTGCATAACCCCATAATGAGTCAATTAGCGTCGTGTTGATTCATAGCCTTCTTAGCCATTTCACGAGCCTCTTCAGGAGAGCTACTTTGGAACCTTTCGCTTGAGAACGGATTAGTATTGCAAACACAATATAAAACACCGTTTGATGTGATTGCAAAAGCACCTAAAAATGGCGATTTGAACACAATGCTGCGGGACCTGGACTCGAACCAAGATAAACGCCTTCAGAGGGCGCTGTCCTACCATTAGACGATCCCGCAATGGAAATGACCCTTATTGGTCTTTGTAAAGTTTCTCGCAAAAAAGTCTTTTTGTCTAGCTTAAATCAGAAATTGAAATTTTCTCCTCCTGCTCCTACGAGTCCCCCGCTCAAAGATTGCATAAGCTGGAGAGTAAACACATATAAAAACCATGATGTAACTACGGTCGAAATTATCATAAGAATAATGGAGATAATACCAATCTGTTTTGCGTGCGGATCTTCTGATTTGAAATATTTCATGCCATGCCATGATCCGATGGTTATGAAACAAAGCAGTGGCGTAATGATACTCATAAGATAGAGTCCGATTTGTGCGCCTGCCGACGTTGAAGGCGGTTTTTCTTTCAGACTCTTTCCGCAATTCGGACAAAAATAAAACTCAGGCTGAAGCGGCTGATGACATACGGGACATAATAACGACTGAGGTATTGTAGGAATAGATGATTCGTTCATGTGATTAATTATAAACTATTATCACGAGGTTGAAAATTGTTATCATTTCTTCTATCATTGCAATTGACATTGCCCCTATAGCTCAGTTGGTAGAGCAGCTCCCTTTTAAGGAGATGGTCCCAGGTTCGAATCCTGGTGGGGGCACCACTTCGCCAAGGCTCCGCGGTGCACAGCACCCTGCCTGCAAAAATCGCAATCATATTTTTATTTTCATCTCCCTGCCCACAATAAGGAGATGGTCAAAGATAAAAACAGCAATCTCGAATCTCGCCCCTTTACAAATTTCCGAAATTACCTCATAGTATGGTCAGTACGAAAGGAAGCGGAAAGATGAATAATATCTTAATTGTGGCAATTCCCGTGGGATATGCACCAGAATGGGTAATGAAAGAATTTGTAGGACTAAAACTACCTTTAGCGGTGCTCCCTCATCAAGAAAAAGTCCCGCCAGGAATAATCCTCGGCAAACCAGGATCTCCCAATGGCTATCGAGTGGAAATAAGAAAAGCAGTAGAAATTCTCAAAACGAAAAACACTAGAGCTGCCCACTGGTGGTTGGGAAACGTCATCTTTGAACAAACGCCTTATCTTATATTCAGCAAGGACGTCTGCCGATTAATATAAAAACGGCCCTTGCCCTCTTACCAGTTATCATTTTGATAACTGGTTTTTCTTTTTATTCTCATTGTGTCCATTCAACAATAACAATACCCGAAGCGCCCGCTCCAGAATTTGTTAAAGTACCATAACCTCCTGCACCACCAGAACCATATCCAGCGGCATCAAGTCTTCCCGAATTTATTTGTCCTCCACCAGCACCTGCTCCACCAAAAATAGAATTTCCTCCTCCGCCAGCACCATTCGCAGCGGAAGGAACATAATGACTCCCCTCTCCCTGCCCTCCAGTAAGGTTAATATCCCCACCCGTACCAGCGCCGCCATTATATCCTCCAACGGCACCGCCGCCGCCCGACGCGGAACATCCTCCTGAAAAAGAAGATCCGCTTCCCACATTCCCCAAATTATTCGTTATAGAAGTATCAACAGCAGTCCCACCACTACCAACGGTGATGGTTGTTGTTTGTCCCGCAATCATTCCCGAAACCCACTTAATACAAGCTCCGCCTGCCGCGCCGCCAGAGCCACCATTGCCGCCAGCGTAGTTTCCTCCTGATCCACCGCCACCAACAACGGTTACCTTATAAACAGTACTTGTCGTTGTTCCTGTAGGATAGGTAAATATTCCAGAACTTGTGAATATCTGTTTTTTAAGTTGTGGCGGAGCACTAGTAAGTGGCGCCCAAGACGCTCCATCACATCCCTGCAATGCCGTTCCACTCCATCTTATCGCACCGGCATTTACGCTCGAGCACGTCGTTGCATCATTATTAACCTTGATGCTTCCGTTTACATCTAGCTTTGCTGCTGGTGTACTCGTTCCAATACCAACGCTTCCTCCTAAATAATACATATTCGCTCCATTGAGAAGCTAGAAAAGCGGATTGCCGTTCGGTGGTTGATTAGATCCAGGACTTGAGAATGCAAAACTCGCTATAGCTCCTGCAAAGGAGCCTATAAGAATACTTAAGAAAAGCGTCTTGAGCTTATTCATTGATCCTAAAAACTAAATCAATACTTGATAATATAATTCAAAGCCACGTTTCGAGGACGAGTTTCGGTACCGCCCGTAGATCCAATCTTGGGTTGTCCCGTACTGTATCCAGGCTGAGATGGAACGAGATTACTGAAATCTGAACCAGTAAACGGAGACCTATCACCATACATCTGCGTGATGGAATGAGTGTGGCTTGCGAACATATCGGTCTGCCAGCTTCCCAGTGTACGCCCACTATCAATTCCCCGACCACCGTCGAATCCTCTAATAAATTCCCCCCTTAGATCGGGAATATTGAACGTAGTCGATCCATCGCCCACACCATACGTAGTTCCTACGATAGCAAACAAATCGGCATATGTTGTTCGAGAAATAGCCGCTCCATTGCAAATCAGCCAACCTTGCGGCGCGGATGAACCCGCGTAGGAATTAACGGTTCCTATCGGATCCAGATATCCGGTTTTATCTTTTACCCTTCCATTAACTTCCAATTGAACACTTGGAGTCGATGTTCCGATACCGACGCTTCCCGCTGAATAATACATACTCGTACCACTCAAAAGCCAGAAAACCGGATTGCCGTTCGGCGGTTGAGATCCCGGATTGGTGAAAGCAAGAACAGCAATGGCGCAGGCAAAGAGACCTATTGCTATACTGAGGAAGAGAATTGTGAAAATATTCGATTTTTTCATTATGTAAAACAGCTATCTTAATAATAAATTACAACAACTCCATTAGATCCGTTGTTGGATGGTCCACCGGCGCCAGTATAGCCATAAATCAATCTATTGGCAGTACTATTTGATCCATCCGCCAAGGTCCTTATAGATCCCTGTACGTACTGTGCCGTACCATAACTCGACGGAGGGTAGGTATATGATTCAGCAGTACAAGCACCACTAGCGTCCGTCGTCGCAGCAAAGGCACAGGAAGTCTGAAAATATCCAACAACCGATGCACAGGTGAGACGATAAGCCGGACTAGTACCAAGCTTTATTTGACTGATTGTCGCATCAGAAAGTTTCCCTTTTCCGGTTGCGCTTGTAAGATTTCCCGGAGTTACAGCAGCAGTATTCTGGTGACTGGTATTAGCTCCATCAATGCCGACAACCAAGGTCCATCCTCCTCCTTGATTGGCCATATCGCAATATATTTGAAATGCATTACTTGTATCTCCGTCATTATCAGGATCTATCCAATATGCACCGCTACCAGTTGAATAACCATTGTCCAAAAGAGTCTTGCAAGTTCTTCCCGCTCGTGCCTGTGTGGTGCCATCTGATGGGGAAAGAAAATTGCCCCACGCTGCTCCGGTACATCCCTGAAAAGATGTCCCCGTCCAACGAATTGTTCCCGCTTTTGACGCGTTGCACACATCGGTATCATTTGCCATTTTAATTCCTCCAGCAACGTCCATCTTCGCTGCCGGACTTGCGGTGCCTATCCCCACGTTCGTTCCTGAAGGATTCAGAATAAGATACCCTCCATTTGCATCGACGACGGTAGCATTGTTATAGCCTGCTGATTTTCCAAAAAAGTTGATTTGTGAACCACCAGAATATGTTCGCATTCCGGCATTACTACTTGTTGAAGCGTCGATATCAAAAAAGATATTAGATCCTGCAGTGGTATTAGAAATATTGAGAATATTACGGGGAGTACTCGTTCCGATTCCAACACTTCCTCCTTGGTAATACATATTCGTACTATTCAAAAGCCAGAAAGTAGGCCCTCCATTGGGAGGCTGATTTGATCCAGGACTTGAGAAAGCAAAGCTTGCTATAGCTCCTGCAAAGGAGCCTATGAGGATACTTAAGAAAAGTGTTTTGAGCTTATTCATGAACGCGAAAGAAAAAATATCAGTTACCGTAATTATTATATAATGAAATTACTCTAATCAAAAACCCGCGCGATGCGCGGGTTTTTGATTATCAAGGAAAATTCCTCGAACTTAAGCCTGGACTTCAGAGTTTTCGGCTTCGGTTTCAACCGGAGCTGCTTCTGATGCCGGAGCGGCTTCAGGTGTCGCAACTTCTTCAACTGTCGCAGGAACCACCGGCTCAACTTCCTGAGCGGCATCCATAGGCACATTAGTAGTGTCAGTCATAGATAAAGAAAATTAATATTGATACGGCTGCGACTATATTCCGTTTCCTCGTAAGGATAGAAATAATATAACACACTTTTAAAAATTAGGCAATATCTCCCCAAATTACATTAAGCAGTTACAACAATTTCGTTTTTCTTTATCTTCTTTCTGTGCAAAATAAGAAAAAATAACAACACCGCCGCAACAGCAGACATCGTCGCACCAAAATAGAATGGGGCCGATGGGTCTATCTTATCCCATAAAAATCCAGCGATAAAACTTGCGGGAAGAGCCAAGAGTCCGACGGTCATATTATAAATACCGTATGCGCGACCACGATGCGACGGTTGAACGATATCGGCAACAAATGCCTTTGCCACGCCTTCAGTTGTCGCATAATACAATCCGTAAAAGGCGAAAATGAGCCAAATCATAAGCGGCGTTTTTACCATCGCAAACCCGATATATGCAATGACGTACGCCGCCCAACCGATAAGGATTACTTTTTCTCTGCCAATTCTATCAGACAAACTGCCCAAGGGAATCGATGCCGATGCATAAACAAAATTGAAAAGTGCATACACAAGAGGAATCGCAAGAAGCGTGACGCCGACATTCTGCGCACGAAGAATAAGGAATGCATCCGATGAATTTCCAATCGTAAAGATCGCAATTACTGCGAGAAAAAGATAAAACTCAATCGGCAATCCCCCACTCTCTAAAACAATCTCTTCTTCTGTCTCTTTTACCGGCTCAACTTCCTTTACTTTAAAAATAAGAATCCCCAAGGTTATCACAAGCGGCACCGCACAAAAAACAAGGATGAGATGATATTGGTCACGGAAAAAATAAAGTAATGCAAACAATAAAAGCGGTCCAACCACCGATCCAAGTGTATCAAGCGCTCGCGCAATTCCAAATCCTTTTCCTCGGTTTTTCCCCTCAGTTGAATCAGCAATAAGAACATCTTTCGGCGAATCCTTCACACCTTTTCCGACGCCATCTATAAAACGCAGACCAAGAATTGCGGCGCCGCCCGTCACAAATGCCAAAACCGGCCGACTTATCATTGAGAGAAAATAACCAGCAAACACGATTGGTTTCTGTTTTCCAAATTTATCGGAAAGCCATCCAGCGACGAATCGAAAAACGCTTGCACCAGTTGTTACCAATCCCTCCGAAAGACCAATGAATTCCTTACTGAACCCCAAGACATTGGTAAGATACAACGGCAATATGGGAACAAAAATGTCCTGGCTAATACCACCAAAAAAACTCAAAAGTCCGACATAAAAAACATTGCCGAACTTCTTTTTCGATTTTCCAGAATCAGACATTCAATGTATTATCTCTTTCCTAATATCCCAAGCGCGGCGCGGAGACGGTCGTTGATTCCTTGAGTTTCGGTACCGACTTTTCCGAGTGCGGCGCGCGCATCATCACGACGATATCCAAGACTACAAAGCGCTTCGATAAGATCTTCATCAACTTCCATTTTCTGAACTACTGCGCCTGCTTTTACCGAATCCACTTTCGTTCTTAACTCGATAATGATCCTCTCTGCCGTTTTTTTACCAATACCCGAAGCCCGCGAAAGAAGATCTGGTCGTCCTTCTTTGATGGCCGCCGAAAGTTCTTCCAAGCTCGCAACATCCAAGATGGAAAGTGCTGACCGCGGTCCCACGCCCGAGACTGATATCAAAAGCTCAAAGAAAACAAGTTCACCCTCAGAGAGAAAGCCAAAAAGATCCATGCCGGTTTCGTAAATATGGTGATGGGTAAAAAACGAAATATCTCTACCAGGAACACCAATTCCCGTAAGCGTCCGCGCGGAAGCGAGAATTTTATAACCAATCCCTCCTGTCTCAACCACCACAAAGCGATCTTGTATTAAAATGAGTTTTCCTGAAACACGATAAATCATGGCTGTATTATAACACGTTAAGAAAGGTGCGAATACGAGGAAAAAGACTGGAAGCATGGATCCCGGCCGGAGTTTATCCTGAGTTTGATTCAGGGCCGGAACGACAGAGAAGAAAACCAGAAAAATGGATCCTCCGATCAAGTCGGAGGATGACAAAAAAGAAGCGCCGTCCCTTGCTTTTTTGCCCGCCTATGCGTATACTCATACCCATAAACTAGTTATAATAATTCATTTTATGCCAATTACTTCTTCAGCAAAAAAGGCAATGCGCCAGACAAAAACGCGCAACGTCAAAAACGTAAAACAGAGAAACGCTTATAAAGCAGCGATAAAATCTTACAAAAAGCTCGTCATCGCCCAAAAACCAGACGATGCACAAAAACAGCTTTCACTCGCCTATAAAGCACTCGATAAAGCGGCAAAGACAAACGTCATCTCAAAGAATAAAGCAGCTCGTACAAAATCGAGAATCTCGAAGTTAATAGCAAAGAAATAAAAATGTGAACACAAAATCCCCGGACATTGTCCGGGGATTTTTATTATTTCCTTGGAATGTTCATTATCTTTCTTTGTCATGCTGGCGGAGGCCAGCATCCGCGCTTTTTAGATTTAAGAGAGAAAATTGAGGTATAGATCCTCCGATCAAGCCCGCCCTCGGCTACGACCGATGGTCGGAAGATGACAAAAACAAACTAAGAGCGACTAACGCGAAGCTATCCCAACACTAAATCCACTAACACTTCTTCGTAGTTAAGCTTCCCCGATTTCACCATAAAATCATACTCCGCCATTTGAGGGATTTTTTCACGCCATTGCGATGCAAGCATATTAAACATCTTTGCCGCGTTTTCGTTTGCAGAAAACATTTTCTCAAGTGCAAGAATCCTACTTCGCATATCATGACTTTTCATTCCGTTCACAAGCGCCCAATAGTCAGGAGCAATTTCAAAGTTAAAAGAAGAAAGATCTTTTTGCGTAATTGATGATTTCAAAGAAGCTATTTTCTGAAGCTCCGTCACAAGCGACCACGAATCACCAGCATAAACACTTCCCAAAAGTCGCACCACTCCATCATCCAACGTCACGCCACACGCCCTTGCCTCAGCTTTTATAAAAGAAATCCATGCAGGCCCTGTAAGGGTTTCTGACTCACGAACGATTACCGGATCTTTCAAAAGAAAATCGAGTTCTTTCACCGGCTTTTTCTTTTCTGATAAAAGGATATTAATAGCGCCATCTTTAATAAGAGGCTTCAATAATCTCGAAAGCTCTTTTGCCGGTAATGCAAACGCATTTTCCAAAATAGCTGATTTCGATGTTTCAAAAATAGATTGGTTCCTTATAAATTCTTCGAAGCGGACAGCCTCATCCTTGTTTTCCATATCAAACACCGACGGCCGTCTGCCGCTATGTTTTTTTTCGGAATTCGCAATGATTTCTTTTTTAGCTTTATGCCGACGATAATCGTCTGCGCCGTAGAGAAAAATAATCATTCGTTGGTTTTGTTCCGTTTCATCGCCGCTTTTATAAATTCACGGAAAAGCGGATGCGGATTGAGCGGCCTGCTCTTTAGTTCGGGATGAAACTGCGTTCCTACAAAAAATGGATGAACATCTCGTGGAAGTTCTACAATTTCCATAAGTCGCCGATCGGGCGAATGTCCCGAAAAAATAACCCCTGCCTTTTCAAATTGCTCTATATAATCAGGATTTACCTCATAGCGATGGCGATGCCGTTCCGAAATCTCCAAAACGCCATACGCACTTGATGCAATAGTTTTTTGAACGAGACTCGCCGGACACGCACCAAGCCGCATTGTTCCGCCATACTTCTTTTCTTCCATTAATTTCTTTTGTTCAGGCAGAATATCAATAACCGGATATTTTGTTGTCGGATTAACTTCGGTAGTGTTCGCGCCCTTCAATCCAATTACATTGCGCGCAAATTCTACCAATGCAAGCTGCATGCCATAACAAAGTCCAAGATATGGAATTTTATTTTCACGGCAATAGCGAATGGCAGCAATCTTTCCTTCAATTCCCCGATTACCAAAACCACCGGGAACAATAATCCCGTCATACTGCGAAAGCGTCTTAAGCGAGCGCGGGTTTTTTTCAAATTCTCCACTTCCCAACCATTCAATCACTGGCTTACGATGTGACGCATAAGCGCTATGCTTGATCGCTTCAAGAACCGAAATATAGGAATCAGCAAGCATAAACTCACCAGTATCGAAATATTTTCCGATAACGCCGATACGAATCTCCTGCTTTGAGGAATGAATTGTTCTACAAAGCTTTCTCCACGGCTCAAGATCACGTGCGCGCGGCTTGATGTTTAATTTTTTTAACAAGCGATCACTCAATGCTTCCTTTTCGAAATTTAACGGCACATCGTAAATACTCTCAACGTTCGGCGCAGAAATAACATCTTCTTTTGCAACGCCACACATAAGTGATAATTTTTCTTTCCGCTTCTCATCAAGTCGTACTGGCGCGCGCCCGAAAATAATATCCGCATTAAGACCAACAGAATTCAAATTACGCGCAGCATGCTGAGTCGGCTTCGTCTTTAATTCAGTGCCGCCAGCCGAAAGCGACGGAATAAAACTTACCAGCGCAATCAAAACATTGCCTGGGTGCTGCAATTTCAACATACGAATTGCTTCAAGAAAAAGAATATTTTCATATTCGCCGACGGTTCCCCCAACCTCAACAAGGGCAACATCAGCATTCGCAAGTTCTGCTGCGCGGTTGATACGACTAATCACCTCCATAGGAATATACGGCACCACCGAAACACATTTTCCGCCAAATTCAAGATTACGTTCACGCTGAATAACATCAAGGTAGACACTTCCCGTTGTCATGTAATTTACACGAGAAAGATCATGATCAAGAAAACGCTCGTAGTTTCCCATGTCCTGATCGCATTCCGTGCCATCGTCCAAAACAAAAGTTTCGCCATGTTCAGTTGGATTCATCGTTCCTGCATCAACGTTCACATACGGATCAATCTTCAATGCCGTAACACGCACACCGCGCGATTCCAAAATTTTTCCAATAGACGATGCGGTTATTCCCTTACCAACACCCGACATAACCCCGCCGACAACAAAAACATATTTTATAGCGCGAGATTTTTTTGATGGCATGATAATTAGTTTTATATTCAAGAATTAATTTCCCCCCTATTTTACTCCATTATAAAACCTTGTCCAATCGACTAGAATTTCTTAGTGAGGAACGAGCTAATAAATAGGAATTTATATTTTGATTCGTTCGAGAAATATAACCATTAAGAAATACTTATATTTCTCTCACTGCCAAAATTAGAAATTCTGTCGCCCCGACAGAAGTCGACAAACTAAGACCCGTCTTCCTAACGACTGTTTTTCAGTTATAGCTTGGATTGTATTCCGTAGAACGAAGCGCTTCGAGAATAGCATCGCTTGCAACAGAACCTGAGTTGGTACGATTGTCGCCGATATAAAACGTAATAAGTCCCACGACATATCCTCGCCAAAAAAGCGGAGATCCGGAACGACCATGATTGACCTCCATCTTGGTATCAATAACAAGTGGCGTATCGGCATAATGCTTATCACCAACATAAACTTCAGTGACGCTTCCCACGCTTCCTGTCAGAGTCATAGTTTCAAACGAATTGCCCTGTCCCGCCGTAACATCTCCGGGAAAGCCATAGGTTACAACCTGGGTACCAGAGGCAAGATATTGTCCTGCGGCAAGAAGCTTCACATATGGAAATGAAGAAGGTATCGATGTCACACCAAAAGTCGGCCCCGCTTGAGTAAGTCCCGTGACTTTTAAAAGCGCGAAATCGGCAGCATCGATCTCAAGATTACTTAACCCAACCTCGGAAGATATATAAACCGGCATAGCCGTATACCCGAGCACGGGAATTCGAATATAAGGATTCAATGATTGAATTTCTGACGGCGTCGGAAGATGACTGTCCGACGAAATCTGACCGATTTCGCAATGATCAAGCACATAATCAACCATAAGGGTTACCGTATTTCCATTACTATTATCAGTTGCAGTGGTTGTCGCCTCAGATTCCTTTATGACGTGCCGATTCGTCAATATATAACCACGGCTATCAATAATAACACCTGACCCCCTCACCTCTTCTTTTTCTCCTTGTATCGTTTGTCCGTTTCGCGGATCAGTCAACGTAGTATTGAAATAACACAATATTCCCACAATCGCCAATGGGTTAATCGTCATCTCGGGAGGAAGAAAATTGTCGCCAGACGATGACGCCGGAACGGTCGTTGAAGGAATAGTTTGAATTGGCAATGGAAGACTTGCACTAATTCCATTCTGATTTACCGATTTATAAGAAGACGAAGAATTATTCTTTGAATTAATGGCTGGTGCTTTTACATCTGAAGACGATGAGATCGTCGAACTCGTATCCGAAAAGACTTTTACCACGGACGCATCACTAGAAGCACTCCTTTGCTCCGAAAGATTTGAAAAAATCGCTGATGAATCGCCGTGTGGCGTGTTCATCATTTTGAAATAAATAAAAAAGCCAGAAAAAACAATTATCAATAACAAGACCCCTTCCAAATAATAAATTTTCTTATGCATGAAGTTTCAAAGGTATTTCTCCGATTCCAATAAGAATACCATTATTCGAACTCAATGAGCGCTATCTCCGATTTTGTTCCGAAACGAAATGGCGCGGAAGAAGCGGCGGCTCCACTCGAAGTGTAAACCAATATTTTTTCAAATTGATTCAATCCGTAATCATATCCCTTGTATACCCAATGCGTAACATATGATACAGGAAAGATCTGGCCGCGATGCGTATGCCCCGAAAGCTGAAGAGATATTCCGGCGTTTTCCGCAACATCAATATCACTGGGAACATGTTTTATAAGGACGTTTAGCCGTGCGGGATCAATTCCAATACCAGAAAGAATCTTTTCAAAGCTTTTCCTCTTTTTTGTGTCTTTATAATCGACGCCCCAAAAATCAATTCCTTCGATAATTCTTTTTTCGCTTCTCAAAATCGTAATTCCAGCGGCGCGGATTGCGCGGAAAAAGGTCTTAATGTCTCCAAAATACTCATGATTACCACTTACAAAATAAACACCATATGGCGGACGCAGCTGTCTGAATGGAAGAAGAAGTTTTTCCGGATCACATTTTACACCATCAAAAAGATCTCCTCCAATAAAAACAACTTGTGGCTTAAGCGACGATATTTCTTTCACAAGCTTCTCCGCAAAACGCGCGCCATGCTCGTTGCCAAGATGGATATCGCTCATAAATAAGATTTTTTTACCATGCCACCATTCAGGAAGATTAGGAACGGCAATTTTCACTTTTGTTATTTCCAAATCGGTCGCTTTCCATAAGCCATAGAAATAAAGTATTATCGCTCCCCCGAATGATATCCGTCCTGCCACAGCAGGGATAACCGGCCAATGAAAAAAGAGAGTGGCATCTTCTATTAATAAAAAAGCAATGCATCCCAAAAAAAGAGGTCCGATAAAAGCGAACCAACACATACTGAGATAGTGAAACCACCGGACAAAACGATTTTTATACCGCGAGGCGAGAATGGACGCTACAATAAACGTAAAGGAAAGACTTATCAAAAGTGCAGAATGAGTAATTCCGAAGGCTGCGGCAAGCGTTTTATAGATAACGTAGCTTAAAAAAACAAGGAGGAGTTGAAACACCGTAAGAACCCCAACAAAAGCAATATTCATATGATTTTCTGCAAAAACGGATAAAAAAACAGCTAAAAGCTCTTTAATATCGACCAAAATACTCTCTGATTATTATCTTATAATTGTACAGGATTGGGAAGGAAAAACAAACCCGTTGCATCCCCTTTTATTATTGTGCAAAACGATGATTTTTTCTTTAAGACATATAAAACTATGCTATAATTTCTTCATGATCCGTCATTCAAAACTTTTTCTTCTCATTTTCCTTGGTTTTGCCCTTGGAACATTTATCTCTATTTGTCTTCAGGTACAAGCAGGATCATTAACTCCATCAGGAACTCCGGCATCAACAAATGTGGGAACCATTCCCGTCTCAGATATCGTAGGCTCAGGCTATGTAACCTCAACGGATTCATTGCATCAATTATCCTCTGTTATCCAAGACAATGGCATGACCGCTAACTCGGGTATGTATAACAACAGAATCATTGCAATGAATCCTCCCGCAGCCTATACCGAAGTTTGTTTCAAATCAGGATCAACCTATTATGATGCCCGATCAGCAGGAGTGGCCACCGGAGGAGGCAACTGCTCAGTGGGTGATGTGGGATATGTTATAGAGAAGAACCAGAGAGCTACACAGCACTGGAATCAGGCAAAATCAATTTGTCTTCAAAATGGAATGCGCTTACCGGAAACATTTGAATTGCAATACGTTTGCGAAAGCGGTGGTTCTTGGGGGTTAACAGGAGTTGGTTCTGCATGGGAATGGTCAGGTAATTCCTCCTTAATTGAGCCCAGTGGCAACGGCCTTGGGTCGGCTGTATTTGGTGGTTCGGGCTGTACGTACGCGGGATGGGGGTGGGTCGGCTATTTGAGTGGCCTCGAGGACTCCGACGTTTTCCGTTGCGCACGATAAAAATATTTTTTATGTTTTGAAAAAAGAGCAATATAAAGTTCTCCATTTTGAGTGTCTTATAATTTTCTCTATTCTGTCATAATCCCGTTTGACGGGACTATCCACGCTTTTACATTTCCGTTTTTCCCTGTCATCCCATTGCAAAACGGGGCCTTAATTAATTCAATCTTAACTTAATCTGAGTCCTGGATGCCCCGATCAAGGCGTCGAAGCTCCAGGATGACAGGGGGGCATACATTCTATAAACAAAACGACTTCCGGTGAACGATACTTATTCCGTTTTTTCGAATTGCCTGAAAATGCACTTTCGTGCCATATCCTTTGTGGACATCAAATCCATATGCAGGATATTTTTTTGAAAGACGAATCATATAATCATCCCTTGTCACTTTTGCAACAATCGATGCAATTTTTATCGCCATTATTTTCTCATCGCCTTTTATAATCGTCTTTGCATTCTTTATTGTTCTAGAGCCAGTTCTTGAATTTCCAAGATATAATCCCCCATCAAGAAAAACACTATCTATCGAAACTGATCTTTTTGAAATTGTTTTAAAAACTTTGAGCGCAGCTTCATTTGCGGCTTTAGAAATATTTAGTCGCTCGATACCACGGGGATATACGCGCGCAGTCGTAAAAAAAATATCAGGATACTGCTTAAAATAATTAAGCCATGCTTTTCTTTTTTTAGGCGAAAGCTTTTTAGAATCTTTTAATATTCCAAGCTTCCGCGGAAAAGATAATTTCTTATTCACTGGCACCGCCGCCAAGCCGACAACAACCGGCCCCGCAAGCGCCCCACGCCCCACTTCGTCGATGCCAACAATAACTCTCATAGTATTAGTCCAATAATACTATATTTTCACTTGGAACTTCTTTGGGAACACGTATAAGAAGTGCAAAAAACGCACCGACAAAAATAATTGATGCCGCAACATGATAAACCGTCGCATATGAAACGATATCAGCCTTAAGAATAATAAGACCAATAAATTCCTTTGTAGTGTGCGGATCAAGAACATTAAGGGAACTATTCTGTGAAACTCGAAGTATGGCATCTTTTGTCGAATTCACGAGAATAGTACTGAAAATTGCGACACCAAATGCACCCGCAATATTACGCGCGAGCGCCAACACTGCCGACGCTTCCCCGATTTCTTCTTTCTTTACAACATTAGTAATGACATTCGTCCTTTGCGCCATACCAAAACCAAGTCCGAACGCCATGATACTTAACGGAATCATAACTTGAATAGCCGTTGAACGAGCATCAAGAAATGAAAAAAGATAAATACCAAACGCCGCCACGAGCGTACTCGCAAAAATAACATAGCGAGGCTGAACCCTGCCCACGAGCCTTCCCCCAAGCGGCGCGGCAATCATCATTGCTGCCGCCATTGGAATAAAAAGATAACCTGTCTGCGTTGCATTATAACCGAGAAATGTTTGAGCAAAGATTGGGACAAGAAACACGCTTCCGATCATTGCCATAAAAACAATAAAGTTATTCGCAATCGTGCTCACAAACACATCAATTTTGAAAAAGTTAAGATCAACAATTGGCTCGGTTTGATTCCGCTCGATAATAATAAAGAGTGTCATAAAAACACCTGTTACGATATACGAAATAATACTTTCCACCGACGTCCATCCCCACGACTGGCCGCGATCAAGAACGAGAACAAGTGCAAAAAGTGATACCGCGAGCGTAATCGATCCCCACCAATCAAAATATGCTTCTCGTTTTTTTCCTACCGATTCATGAATATATTTGAATGCAAGAAAAAGCCCTATGCAACCAAGTGGAATATTGATAAGAAAAACTGAGCGCCAACTAAAATTGTCGATAAGCGGACCGCCAATAAGCGGGCCAAAAACAGAAGCGACCGCAAATGCGCTCGACCAGATTCCCAAAGCCTGCGCGCGCTCCTTCATGTCGGTAAATGTCACCGCTATAATAGCCATCGCCGTCGGATAATCTGCCGAAACCGAAAATCCCTGAATGATACGGAAGATCATGAGGGACGGAAGATCCCATGCTATCGCACAAAGACCTGACGAAATAATGAAACCAATGAAACCAATGAGATACACCTTCTTCCTCCCGGCGATGTCACCAAGCTTGCCCCAAACGGGAACAAAAACAGCATTCGCAAGAATATAGGCCGTCGCAATCCATGCCGCGTCCGATACACTTATAGAAAAGTTGCTTATGATTTTCGGCAACGCAAGATTAACCACCGTCTGATCAAGACGACCAAGAAACGTTCCGAAAATAACAGTAATGAGCACTGTCCATCGCCACTTATTATCGGTTACTGGCAATTCCGAAGTTTGAATAGAATCCATTTTCCAAAATTCATTCTCTATCCTTTATATACCCAAATTCTGGCAGACATTCCATTTTTAAGTTCGGGATATTTTTCCGGATCAAAACGGACTTTTACATCAAACTTATTCGTTGGCCGATCATCCGAAATACTGAACACTACATCGCTTGCGCGAGAGGTCGGACTTATTTCATCAACAATGCCTTGATATTCTTTCGAGCCAAATGTATCAACCGTAAATACAGCAAAATCGCCCACCTTTATATCTGAGAGCCCCTTGTTTTCATCGAGATGCCCTACCACCCGAAGCTCGCTCGGATCAAGCATAACTATTATTGGCTGAGACGCAGCACTTATGAGCGCGCCGATATTATTATCCACGGAAACTATTTTACCTGCCGTCTTCGTCTTTATGATTTCATTACCCACTCGTGCAACCGAGGTATTTGCCGCAACAATATCACCTTCTTTTACAAAAACATCTTCAAGAATGCCGGAATTTTCCGGGAGAAGATTGATAAGCGGCGCAGTGATAGCCGATTGATCGATATAAACCCTACTTGAAGAAATTTTCAAAAAAACTCCACCAACAATACCAATAATAACAAGGAGAACAAGAGCAATAAAAACAATGCGCTTTTTTTTATTTTCAGCCATAGCTTAGAAATTCGTTATTTTTTCTCCAACATTCAGCCCTGAAACTATTTCGACCATACTATTCTGCCCTGTAATACCAATCACCACCTCACGTCTTTCCGTAGTCCCACCGTTTTTCACGAGAACAAAATGATGATCATTATCATTTATGATAAGCCGCGACGGTATTCCGATAACGTTGTTATGTTCTGCCGTAATAATGTGAACATTTGCCGTCATTCCAGGTTTTACACGCAAATCCTGATTCGCGAAATGCAATGTTATCTTGTACGCCGGCGATCCATTGATCTGCGTTTCTCCCACGTCCACGGTCGTCACTTTTGCCGGGAAAAGAGTGCCAGCGCCATAAGCATCAAGCGTAATCTGCGCATCATTCCCCTGCTTTACCTTTGCCACGTCGGCTTCAGAAACATAGGTTTCAGTTTTCAATCCACTTTCATTCGTAAGAGAAAGGACAGAAGCTCCCACTGAAACCACTTGACCGACTTTTGCCGTCACGTTTCGCACGGTACCATAAAATGGAGCAATAAGATCAGCATGATCAAGCATTACCTGCGCACCCTGAAGCGCCGCTTGCGCCTGAAGAACAACTGCTTTTTGTACCTCGAGTTCCTGCTCGGTCGCGCCCGCCTTCGAAAGAGCAAGCCGACTTTGAGCAATTGTCATATTTGATTGGGCAGCATTAAAAGCGCTTTTCGCTCCCGTAAGACTCGCGATTGCTTGCGTGATTTCATTTCGTGCGACAGCAACAGAGCCTTTATATCCCGCAAGCACCGATGCCGTCATATTTGAATTTGGATTGGCGTTGTTTACCGCAAGCGCAATCGTATCGCAATATGATTTTATGGTTTTGAGATCATTACCTGCGAGATCGGAAAGCGATGCAATACTCGAGCTCGTCGCATTTTCCGTTGCATACCAACTATCAAGCATTGCGCCAAGCGCAAGTCGCTGGTTTTCGATATTAATCAACATTTGAGAATCGGTGACAGAAGCCGAAAAAATAGGATTATTCGTGCGCGGATTTATAAATAAAGAATCTATCTGATTACGTACCGCATCATCAGCTGCCACATAGGCGCTCTGTGCTGCAGCAGATAAAGCATTGGATGCCGAATCCATTGCCGTCGCGGCGCTCGATACCGCATCGGTATCGATTCGAAGTTCCTCTGGTCTTGTACCGCTTGCAAGATCATCGTATTTCGCCTGTGCTGCGGCAAGAACTCCTTTTGCCTGAGAAACCTGAGCTGAAGCAATCGAGGAATCAAGCTTAGCAAGAACAGCTCCCGCCTGTACCGTATCTCCTTCTTTTACATATACCCGATCAATTTGTCCTGCTTCTTCAAAAGAAAGATTAACATTGTTTTCCGCAAGTACGTTTCCTGACTCATCAACCGATTGAACGATATTCCCAGAGACTGCGGTAATATCACCAAAAGAAGGAGCACTATTTGCACTTACATACCAAATAATACCACCCACAAAAAGAATGGCGACCACAATACCAGCCCCAATAATTTTTTTACGATGCCGCGCGAAATATTTTTTTATAATATCCATAGTTAGCGTTTTTTACTTTCTATTATTTTCTTAAGGATTTTTTCGAGTTCGTCCTTCTCTGGTTTTGATAATACTGAAAAAATTTCATCAAGTTTTTCTAATTTCCATTTTATTTCTTTTTCAAGAAATTCGTTTCCCTTTTTTGTCAGCTTGATGCGAATTATCCGACGATCATTTTTATCAGGGGCACGGACAAGAAAACTTTCTTTTACCAAGCCATCAATAAGAAACGTAGTTGCTGACGGCGTAATAAAGAAATAGCGTGAGATATCGTTGGTTAACGGATTTCCGTTCTCCTTCACATACTGAAGTGTTTCAAATTGAAGAAGCGAACACTGTCTTCCGTTTTTGCGACTTTCTGAACGTATCACTTGTCGCATAATCAAACAAAGCCCCACAAGACGCTTATTACTTGTTTCTTTTTTTATAATTCCTTTAAAAGTCATGTTTATTGATATAAATAAATTATTTCAATACCTGAACTATTATAGTTGTGAAGTAAAAAATGTCAATCAACTATCTATCTTTAATCGTAATTGTTAAGTGGCTACTCCAGGCCTGTAATAATCCCGCTTGGCGGGACTATTACAAGATTCTTTCTCCTCTTTGTCATCCCGGGCTTGACCCGGGACCCAGGTTAATTGTCCTTTGTTAAAATACGAACCTAGATCCTGTTTTATAATGGGATGACAAAAGAAAGCATAGTTATCAACATTTCCTTCTTCTTACCTACCCTCATTCCTGTTATAATAATCTCAATGAAATCGGCGAAGAAAAAAATAGCTTTACCCCAAAGTCTCAAAATTATCTTCCTTAGTATAGCCATAGGTTTATTTGCTTGTGCCATAAGCATCTTTGCTTTCTCAAGTCCTGGATCTAATCAGCCTCCCAATGGCAATCCTTTGTTTTGGCTTTTAAGCGGAACAAGTATGTATTATTCGGGCGGGAGCGTTGGAATCGGGACAAGTACTCCTGGAACATTGCTGGATGTAAATGGTGGCGTACGAACTGGAAGTTCAGCAATCGTCACAACGTGTGGCTCAGCAACCGAAGGAACACAACGCTATAACTACACAACACACAATATGGAATTCTGTAACGGAACCGCATGGACGGCGCTTGCCGCAACAAGCAGCGGCGTACCTGCAGGAACAATTGCCTATTTCAGCACCACAACATGTCCCACTGGATGGATTGCCGCAAATGGCTCAAATGGAACTCCTGACTTGCGAGGCGAATTTATAAGAGGATGGGACAATGGAAGAAATCTTGATAGCGGACGCGGAATCGGAACGGTGCAAACGGACACCATAAAACAAACCTCGGGATTAATATACGGAAAGCCTCATAATGGAACTGCCTTTGTCGGTGGAGGATCGTCCCCAAATTCAAGCTATAATTCGATAAGCGGCTTGGGAGGATATATTCCGGTACAATGGAAAAATTCGGGATATCCAGACGCCTATGGAGATCCCACTCTTTTCCCATATGGATCGCTTGTCACTGACAACGGTTGGAGATTTGTATCATCTCCGGGAGTCGGGTATAACGAATTCCTTGCGGTAATCGGCACAGGAACAGAAACCCGTCCACATAACTTTTCGTTACTGGCGTGTCAGAAGCAGTAATTTTTCTTTCTCCTGAAAAATGAATAATCTCAAAACACTTTTCTTAAGTATCCTCATAAGCTCCTTTGCAGGAGCGATAGCAAGCTTTGCCTTCTCAAGTCCGGGATCCAATCAGCCTCCTAATGGAAGTCCCATCTTCTGGCTCCTCAGTGGAACCTCTATGTATTACACCGCAGGAAATGTGGGGATAGGAACGAATAATCCTTCAACAACTTTGCAAGTAGCAGGAACGATTACTGCCAATGCCGTGGCTGGATCATGGACTACTCCGACGGTCCAAACATTTACATCGGGCTCTGGAACATATACAACACCAGCTGGTGTAAAATATGTTCGCGTCAGAATGATTGGAGGAGGTGGTGGTGGAGCGGGTTCAGCAGCTGGCTATGGACCAGGGGGTACGGGTGGAAACACAACCTTCGGAACCTCTTTCCTGACTACTAACGGTGGTATCGGTGGCGGTAGCGGCGTAGATTGGACCATCGGAGCTGGCGGAACAGCTAGTTTAGGCGCGGGAGCAATAGGAATAGCAACAGCCGGACTATCTGGTGGTTCTCCTCCTGCAGCAAACATTGTTACGGGTGTTTATTTCAATGGAGGCGTTGGAGGAGCATCGCAATTTGGAGCGTCTTATGGATCGGGGGGTGCGGGAGCAGGAGGGTGCGGCTCAACAACATCAGGGGCAGGAGGCGGAGCCGGAGGATATATTGATGCAATTATAAATAATCCTTCAACCACATATCCTTATTCCATCGGAACAAGTGGTTCCTCTGGTACTGCGGGATCCGGTTGTATGTCTGGTGCTGCAGGCGGCTATGGCATTATTATCGTCGAGGAATATTACAACTAGATTACAGTATCCCCTTTTTGATTTTCTCTCTTAGCTGTTCAACGTACGTATTAAAAAAATAAAGATTATGAAACGTGAGCAAGGCGCCGCCGGTGATTTCTTCGGCGCGAATAAGATGCGCAATATAACTTCTGCCATAATTTTTACACACAAGACACTCGCATTTTAAATCAAGTGGTTTTTTATCTTTCAAGAAACTGGCTTGTCCCATATTGAGCCGTCCGCGACTCGTAAACGCAACACCACGGCGCGCGTAATGCGTCGGCACCGTACAATCAAAGGTATCAACACCGCCCTTAATAATATTTTCCATATCTTCCAAATGCCCGATTCCCAAAAGATGTCGCGGTTTTTTTTGATCAAGTAGCGGCAATGTCCAATCAAGAATTGTTTGCGTGCCGGTTTTTGAATCGCCGAGATCGCCACCAATGCCAAATCCCTCAAAACCATCCATCGCGTTTATGGCGCGGGTGCTTTCTTTCCGAAAATCTTCATAGAACGATCCTTGTATAATGCCATAAAGTGCCTGCTTCGTTTTCTTCACCGAAATACATTTTTTTGCCCACACATTCGTGCGCTCGAGCGAGATTTTCATATATTCACGCGTCACTTTCGGCGGCGTACATTCATCGAATGCAAACATAATATCAGCGCCGATCTTTTCCTGAATCGCAATTGATTCGCGTGGCCCAAGAAAAAGTTCTTTCCCATCAAGCGGCGAACGGAAATGAACGCCGTCGTCGGTTATTTTCAAAGATTTTGGCTGATTTCCTTTTTCGATTGCACGTTCAAGCTTGCCGGGATATTTCGTTACTTTGCCGACGCCAAGATCTCTGCCGAATCCCAAGCTGAAAACCTGAAACCCACCGGAGTCAGTCATTAAAGGTTTTTGCCAATTCATAAATGAATGAATACCTCCGGCGTTTTTGACCACCTTCTCTCCTGGGTTGAGATGGAGATGATAGGTATTCGAAATAAGAAGCTGGGTTTTTGTCGCCGCAATCTCGTCGCTTCGCAATGCTTTCACCGCAGCATTCGTTGCCACTGGGACAAATGCCGGCGTCATGATTTCGCCATGCGGCGTTTTCAAAACACCAAGACGAGCCCTACTTTTTTTCGAGTTTTTTATGACGGAAAATTCAATCATATAACTAAATCTTTATCAGCTGATTACCGAGTAATTCATAACGAGAAATTCTCCTTGCAGAATCGTCTACCTTCATGTCAAGAAAAATCTGACCATCCTGAATGCTATGAGAATATATTTCGACAGCGCTTCCAAGTGGTACGTCAGCAATGTTGAAAAGAATATCATTCTGGTTAAGCATTACCGCAAGCGCATAATTACTTTTGTTATCTTTTTGAACTTGTTTTACAACCACCGCCGCATCATCAAGACCATCATTATTGATATCACCGAATGAAACGGATGATCCAACAATCATGACACTCGACCCCAGAGGGGCCCATGTATTCTCCGCTGAACGATACGGCACCTCCGCAAGTTCTTGCATATTCGGCCAAATACTCGCGTTTTTCGGAATCGAAAAAGTAATATCACGCATCGCTATCGTCTGCGTTGCAAGCTGAATAGTGTGTTCGGCCGAAAGAATCGCCTGCTCTCGAACCGCAAGAGGAGTATTCACGTTTTGTTTTGTATTTATAAGAAGCGTTGCAGCCGCTTGAAGAAGAAGTAACAGAGCCGTATTCATAGTGATTGTTAATAGATTTATTATCGTTTTCACATCATACCACTGTCATAGATAAAAATGGAAGTGGATACACAAAATTGACAAATAAGCATATTCTATGCAAACATGCATTCAGCTTTTTTCAATGTTCGTAATCACAAAAGAGAAAGGAGAGACAAAATCATGAAAAAGCATTTTCCATGCTTGGGAATCGCCCCAATCCCCTTTTATTTTTTCCCAGGACTAATGCCCAATGGAGACTTCATGTTTCTTTGCAGTGCTGTTCTATGTCTACTCGTCTTTTCTATCTTACAGATAAAACTTATCTGCTATGGACTAACAAAAGCAGAGTGGTTGAGATCATGGATTGCGATGCCCGCTAGTACAATGACAATAGCAATCATCTCTTTTGCTTTCTATGCTCATTTTTTTTCAAAATAGAAAAACCCCGTCTCATCGACGGGGTTCTTTTTTTACTAACGCTATCCCAAAAGCCAATCCCAAAAACGCTCGAGAATTCCTTTTGCTTTTCTCTTCGTGCCTTTTTCTTCAAGTAATCGACGGATCTCTGGAATTTTTCTTACTGCCGCCCGATAGCCAATATCAACCATCTCGTCGGCTTTTTTAAAATCCGAAGAACTATACGCCCCAAGGTCAGGCTCAATAACAACATCAACAAAACGTCCCGGAATATCTTTCTGATAGTCTGCGAGAATATCGATAGCATTCGACACTACATCCAAAATATTATTAACTTTTTTCCGCGAATGCCAACGGGTCACGTGTACACCAATCGAAATATCTGCCCCCATTTCCCGCAGCGGCTCAAGTGGCAGGTTTTCGGTAACTCCTCCATCAACCAGCTTTCTGCCGTCCACCTCAACAGGGACAAATAATCCAGGAAGACATGCGCTCGCTCGCGCCGCAAGCGCCACTTTTCCTTTTCGAAAAACAACTTTTTCTCCGCTTTCAATATCGGTTGCAACAATTGCAAGAGGAATACGTGCTTTGGAAATATCCGCCGACCCAACAAACTCCTCTATGATTTTTTCCAAAGCATTATTGGGAACAAGGCCAAGCTTCAAATTCGGAAACCCAGAAATGGAATACCATGACAACTTTTTCGCTTTTTCGATTAATGCATCAAGCGGTACATCAAATGCATACACGGCAGCGACAATCGCGCCAGCACTCGTACCGGAAATACAATCAATGGGAATTTCGTTTTCTATAAGCGCCTTCAATACGCCAATGTGTGCGATCCCCCGCGCCGAACCACCACTCAAGGCAACACCAACACGCGGACGATTCACATTTGCTTTCAATTCTTCTTTCTTGATATTTTTTTTCACGGAAGCCATAAATACATTATAACGCTAAAATCATAATTGCGAAGACTAATAAAAAGCATATACTTATCGCAATGACTATTCCCAATCATATTGCCATCATCCCTGACGGAAATCGCCGCTGGGCACGAGGACGCGGAATGGAGGGATCACTTGGACACGAAGAAGGCGCGAAACGATTTGAAGAAATCGCCGAATTTCTATTTCACAAAAATGTATCATATGTAACTTTTTGGGCAGCATCGGAAGACAATATTACGAAACGGAGCAAGCACGAAGTACGATTTCTTGTTTCTCTTCTTCAAAAATGGCTCGCGAAGTCATTACAAGAAAAAACATTTGTAAAAAATAAAACCCGATTCAGAATGATCGGTCGCTGGGATATCCTCCTTGCAAAAGAAAAATCGACGAGCGCACTCAAGGAAACAATCAAACAGCTCGAAGAAGAAACAAAAGGGTTTTCCAAAAAGAACCTCACCATCCTTTTTGGCTACGATGGTAGGCGGGAAATGACCGAAGGAATTGAAGACATAAAAAAGCGGCCATCCGAAAAAATAACATATGAAATGGTCCATAAGACTCTCTGGACAGGAGATCTGCCGCTTGTCGATTTTGTTATACGAACCGGCGGCGAACCTCATTGGTCAGCTGGTTTTATGATGTGGCACACCGCAAATGCCCAATTTTATTTCACAAAAACACTTTGGCCGAACTTCAAAAAAATCGAACTAGAAAAAGCATTAAAGGATTTTTCGGAGAGAGAACGAAGATTTGGGAAATAATACCATTGCAAAGCTTGCATATGAAAGAAAGCCGTGCTATATTCTACCCAATTGCGAGAGGGAGCATTTCCTTGCCTTGCACCTAAAAAGTATCAACTAACAATCAAAAATCGACATGAGACAGTGTGAAAAATGTGGAAAAGGCTCAAAGATGGTTGGCGAACGACGCCTGCTTCGCGGCCATTATAATCCGGTAAACTGGACTCGAAAATATCCCAATCTTCAATGGGCGAAAATTGACGGCTCACGCAAGCATGTTTGCGTCACCTGTATGAAGACACTTCATAAAGCACCTCATAAAGCTCCAAAGACTGCTGCTGTAAAATAACATGTCCTTCGAAAAACCAGGGACCGAGAACTTGGAGAAATTCGAAAGCATCAAAGAACTTGAGCACTTCATAAAGGGTGCCGCAGAACGCTGCCGCAATGAAAGTGTTCCCCTCTCTAACGATGGGAGCATCGACATGCTTGCGTACATGGATATTTATCCTGGTCACGTCGAAGACGATCTCAGAAAGGTCAGAGAAGGAAAGACAAATGCAAAAGATATCCATGAAGAACAATTAGGGAGAGACGGAGAAAAACTCGAGATGCTGGCGTACGCGATTTTCGCAAAAAATCTCGGCGAAAACTTTGTCGTCGCCCGATCGGCACCCCATGACGATAAAATAAACGGCGTCGACACTATTCTCCTCGATAGGAAAACCGGAAAACTTGTTTGCGCATTCGATGAGGTGGGAGATACCACCGGGAGCGTCTACAATGACAAGCTCGAGAAGGTTCAGAGATGTAACCGAGACGGTGGTGCACATCTCAAATACGGCCTCGGACTGGACGAGGAAAAGAAAATAAAACTGATGAACGTCAGAAATGTTCCGCTTTTCTATATAGCCCTCCCCAAAGATCGCATCAATAAAGGTATTGCCGAATTCATCCCAGAAGCCGAACGTCAATCCGATTTCGAGAAAAAACTTTTTGCCTATTTCACCGCAACCATAACCCAACAAATCTCGGGTCTCGAACTTTACGGAAAACTTCATCCTGAACTAAAGGAAAAACTTTCCGCTTTCAAAAACATGGTAAGCGCCTTGGAAAAGAAGCCGGAAAAGGGAAAGTAAACTTTCGAAACTCTTATCTTTATTAAAAGACTAATCGCCCATGCCTCTAAGAAGCATGGGCGATTAACATACCGTAACCAAGCGGAGCATTTTCATTTTCAAAGGAACTAAGAAAACCCCTCCTTTGAAAATGAAAATTTAGCTGTAGGGCCGCCGGGAAGTCTCACGTCGCGAGTCGCTATACAGCAACTCGCTCTCACGAACCCATCGGTTCGTGGGCTCCGCCACGGGAAAACTTCCGTTTCCCCGACCCGTTTCCCCGTTCGATTCCCCGTTCGATTCCCAGCAACAAAAATAAAAACAGCCTCGACAAGCGAGGCTGTTTTTATTTCGTCGGGCCGCCGGGAATCGAACCCGGTCTAAACGCACCCCATGCGCTCGTACTACCGGTATACTACGGCCCGTCTATAAGAACTTTGTCATAATAGCGTTTTGACAAGAAGAAAACAATGCTCAAAAAGATATAAAACAAAAAACCCGACCATAGGTCAGGATTCTTTGTAAATTCCGCTCAGATCTCAGGCGTAACGCCAGATTGGGTCAGCTCAATTGCAATCCACGGACTGCAATGATTCGCCATCCCTTTTGTAATTGTTTGATCCGAGATCCGACACGGAATCTGATTACATTATATCATGAGCACCCCCGCTCCTGTGAAGTGGATAACATCCATAATAAGCGACAATTTTACTTATTTGTAAAATTCTGACAGAATACCACTTTTCCTTTCAAAAACGCGCTATCGGCGCTATAGTAAACTTACATTCCATGACACAAAGAATAAGAAAACAGATATTCTATACATTAGTAACCCTCTTTTTCATAGTTGGCGCCCCTGTTGTCCTCTACTCGCAAGGATGGCGCTTTGACATCGAAACATGGCAGGCAAATAAGGTGGGTGGCATCTTCGTACAATCATCCCCCGACGATGCAAAGATCGAACTTGACGGAAGGCCAATAGAAAACAAATCAATGTTTTTCAGCCGCGGTACGCTTATTTCAAATCTTTTTCCGAAAACATATAAGTTAAGCCTTACCAAAGATGGCTACAATGCTTGGCACGAAACCGCTGCAGTTTCCCCTTCTCTTGTTGCGGGATTCAAGTACGCTGTACTTGTCCCACAGAATGCTACCACGGTCGCGGTGGGACCAGTGCAGAATTTTTTTATTGCCAACCACGGCCTTCTGACAATCCAAGACGAAAACGGATTAATCTCTTTCAATAAGGCATCGATAAAAAATGGGCTTCTCATAGATAAAAATTCTGACGGCAATGCCATTATCGAAAAAAACCTGATAACCGGGAAATACCTCCTCTATAAATCCCAAAGCAGCAGCACCATTGATCTTACGGCGATTCTTGTAAAAAGCGGAATGGCCAAAAACGACTCTCTTGATATCTTTTTCGATCCACATGATTCATGGAATATAATTGCCGCCAACTCTTCACGAATATGGAATATTGATATCGTTACTACGAAAGCAACGCTCGTAAGAAAAATGGTGATTGGAAAAACGCACAGTACTATCATTGCAACAAGTCCCTCAACCATCGCATGGACGGAATCAAAAAATCTCGAACCTTCGTCGACGATAACGACGTATGATAAATCTTCAGAAAAAATTATCGCTTCAACGACGCTCCCTGGAAATAATATCGAAATACAATGGATCAAAGACAATACTTTTGGCTTTCTTCAGAATGATGGGCGTCTCTATCTCTATGATGCCGATTCACAAACCATAAAAAAGATAGCAGACGACGTAAGAAATTTTGTTGCGAGCGGAGATGGCTCGTCAGTGGTAACGCTTGAAAATAGAAGTATGGAAATTATTCCGCTCAGCGACATAAGTGATGATAACTATTACCGTTTCAATCTGCCCGATATTGCAAGTATTCAAAAAGTTTCATGGTACAAAGATAATATGCATCTTTTTCTAGAATACAGCGACCATGTGTCATTTCTTGATGTCAAAGATTCGGGGCTTAATAATGTAACAATAATAGGAAGAGGCACGACGCCGCGATACGACGCCAACAATAACACACTCTACCTCATAGATCCGGCAAAAAGCCTCATTCGATTTGATTTCCCGGGATAGAACCCACTGGAAAAATTTTGCAATTTCGATACTATCCCTCTTATAGAAAAATAGCCCCCGGAATTTCCGAGGGCTGAATCACTATTTGAAAAATCATTTCTTGAAAAAAAATGTCGTACCCTGAGGCCATTGCCCGGTATAACTAAGATCTCCGGCCCCAAAATTCCATTTTCTATTCTCGAAATATACATTTACCAAGCGAAGCTGACCGGCGTTCATGTCAGGAACATGAAAGACGCTGAGTCCAACGGTTCCCGTTTCGTGAACAGAGAGTGATCCCTGGCGACCATTTTCTTGTCTCTTTACCAAGCAGAATAGTTCATGAATGGCCGTTCCAATCTTTCCGTCCCCATTCCAAGAGTTTTTGAATTCGCAAAGAACAATGGAGTTGAAAGCTTTTTCTTTCAAAACGAAGCGGCGGAAAACTACTTGATCAATAATCTCCTTAGTCTGAGAGGTTGCCTCAATAGGAAAAAATTCCCTAAAATTCGGCCATCGGTGAAACCGATTAGAGAAAAGGTCCGCGATGTCCAGATCTACTAATTCACTCTTTGAAATAATTATATCACCGACCTCCTGTAAAAAGAGCTTCTTTTCGCTGGCAGCATGAGTGTGCTCAGCAGAAATAGTCGATACATTGTTCACAATAATCTCTCCTTTCTCGAAATGAATTTTTCAAATATATTGAAATAGCGATAGTCAAAAAACGTCGAAAACAACATCTTTGGACTACGGCTACACTATTTTCATGTCAAAGAACTGTATGACTATGGTACATCAGTTCGCGCAAATTTGTCAAATTCAATAAAATTTCTTAGCGACTATATTTTGTTAGCGCTAAGCGCGTTACAAAATCAAAAGTGCCCATGGTGCAAGGTACGAGCTAAGAAATTTTGTCATCCCGGCACTGAATCAAGTTCAGCATAAACTCCGGTCGGGACCCGTGCTTTAAAAATTAAAAAATAAAGCGTGGATCCTCCGGCTAAACCGGAGGATGACAAAAGAGGTAAAAACATTGTGCTTCCAAACAACGCTAACGCAACGCATTCAGTACGCCTTAAAAAATTTAGCAATCTTTGTGTTATAACACTACCTCTCCCTTGTCCAAGTTAAAAACATTATCAATACTAATAACTAAAGCATTCTTCACAGACCAACCCTTACTCTTTCGAATACAAATATCAAAATATTTTCCAGAAGAATAAATCTTTACCCGGCCCCCTATTCTAAAGTAACCACCAATAACACAGATATTTTTATTTTCCTTAAGATTTTTAATCGTATTAAACATCTGACAATCGGCAACAAGCAAACTACCATCTATAAATCCGAGCGAACCGACAATATTTGCGTTGGGAATTTTCTTTTTTGAAGATGTCGCCAGAATTACGTTTTTCCCCTCTCGAAATTCCATTTTCCAATTTTTCTTATTCATCCTCTTTTCTATAAAATTAATTTATGCCCCTATTGTAACATACCTCTCCATCTTAAGGTCTCCTCTACCAGCCCGCCACGATATTTTCTATTATTCCATGTTCCAACAAAAAATCTTTGACCTTTTCAAAAATCTTTTTATGCCCTAATGAACTCGGATGAAGGCCATCCCCGATAAAATCAGTCTCCGAAAGCAATCCAAAGACGTTAATAAACGGCACATTCTTTTCTTTGCAAAACGTTCGAATTGCAGCGTCGTATTGTTTGATAACCTCATTATCATAAAACGTTATTCCATCCCATTCGCCCGGCATCGTTTTTGAATCGTCGACATTCGTGAGACCGACGAAAACGATCTTCTCGGCAAATCGTGCTGCACGCAAATAGAGTTCCTCTATATTACCCCTGAATCTTTCCAAAGATAACTCTGGATTATCCTTTGACCTGAAATAACGTGCATCATTAATACCGATCGCAAAAATAATAATATTTCCGCCGCGCGCTTTCGCTTCTCTCTCGAATCGCTCAAGTAGATTCGTCGTCGTATCACCGCAGATTCCCATGCTACTGAAATATGCTTCGTAATTATTCTGTTCAAAATAATTCCGTACACGATTTGCCCAACCGCCGCACTCAGGATCAAATGCCCCCCAGACAATACTGTCACCAAAAATACAAATGTTTTGTTCCTTCATAAAGATGATTATAACAGGTTATCCGAAACAAACGATCTTCACAGCAAAAGCTCCGACCATGGTCGGAGCTTTTGCCTTTACCGATACACCAGACTAAAGACCAATCTGTAGTGAATTCAGAAGTGATTTCACAATGCCCAAGATGTAAGCAGCTTGAGATGTCGAACTATTCGTCGAGGGCACAGTAGTTGTTGTCCCGGACGATGGTGTGATAGTTGTCGTACCAGATGACGGCGTAGTAGTTACACTCGACTGAGTAGTCGTAGTCATATATGTAGCCGGATAGGTGCTCGTTGCAAAATTTGTCGTGCTAACACTCGTGGTAGTTACTCCCGTTGTCGGCGTAGTAATAGTGGTGCTCGTAGTCATTACTCCTGTCGCCGGTGTCGTGGTAGCTGTCGGAGCAATATTTGCAGGTGTCATCACCATAACCGATTTGATAAGCGGTCGGCTGCCATACGCATAAAATCCTATTGTCCCATTCGTAAACGAATTATCATTCGCCTGAGCCATCCACATGGTGGGTTCCGGCGTTCCCGCTTGATATATTTTTCCTGATATCAAGCTCCCCTGCACCCGAAGTTTCACAATATAATCAACATTGTGCGCTATAGGATACGGTTCATGAGCCGAAGCGATTCCTGCGGGATTTTGTTCGCCATTAGAAAACTTCGCAATTTGCGGATAATTTCCACCACCCCATGAAGTCGCAAAACAATATCCATTGCCTATGCTGCTCATACGGGCACATACGCCCATTTCGGTTCCCTGATCCATTGCCACGATTGCCTGAACCTCAACGTCAGCTGAGGGTGGTAGTGAGGTCGTGATAAGCTTGTAGTGTAATGATGTCACTTCGCTTTCATGAAGAAGTTTTGTTGACGGATCAACGAACCAGTTTCCGAACGAGGAAAAAGAATCATACGAAACGCGGATTGGCATCCATGTATGTCCATAGAATGAGAACGGAGTTCCGTTTCCGGCGCTTCCCTGAGATGAAGAATAAGGAACGGTTGTTGTCGTATAGGTATTTGGATACGCAGTCGTTGCCGTACTTGTCACACCCGATGACTGACCCTGGAGAATTCTTATCTTCTCAAGAATTGCGTTGATCTTGGTTTGGTTTTCAGGCGTTGAGGGCTGGCTTTGTAAAACACTAAGTTGTTGCATCAAATACTGAATCTGAACGCTTACCGGAGGATAATTGGTGCCTGTTGTATTTGTAGGAGGCGTCTGGACAGGAACAGTAATTGAACTTGTTGACTGACCACCACAACCCCACGCGGGACACGCGGTTCCATAATTCGAACTGGTTGCTACTGGCAACGGAGAAGGAGTCGCGTGATCACCACATCCGTAAAGAGCGTTAAGCTGCGATCGCGTAGCTCCACCAACAAACCCCGTCCCATATTTGAGATTATTGGGAGTAAGAATACTGCTGGCATATTTTTCCTGGAAACCCGTAACTGCCGACGCAGTCTGTTCATCGAATGCTCCCGTTGAATTTACGCTTTCTCCATCTTTCTGAAGAGCAACCTGAAGAGCGCTTACATCGGAGCCGCTCGATCCTATCTGCATATTTGAAGAAAAGGTATGACACCATTGCGCCTGACCGCCACTAAGTTGAGCTAGTTACTGCTGAAGCGCTTGCACTTGCGCTAACAACGCGTGGATTTACGCCTGTAGCTCGTCGACCGACTGCGCAGAAACCATCCCCGGCACGACAAAAATAGCGAGCACGAATGCCGCTACGATTTTAATTTTTATTTTCATATTTTTATTGCAGTTATGGTTCTTGACCAAAGAACCGATTTAATTTAACTGTATTCCATAATTATACGATACAAAAAACAACCAGCAAGTAATTCTGTGGATAAATGGCGATTTCTTTCGAATTTTATTTCCCCTTCCAGCGCGGCGCAAATCGAATAAGAAATGTATAGAATCGAGCGAGGTATTTGTTCATCCCTTTTTTAACCATTGCCTCATAAGATGCCTTCTGAAATTCTTTTAGATCATTTCCTTCATAGCACAACTTTCCGTTTTTAAAACAAAAACTGCAATATTTCTCCGACTCTCGCTGGCCCGGATCTTTCGAGAAAGGCATTAAACAACTCTCACATTGTGTATTGGTCATGCTTGTATTATATCATTTTGTTTTTATTTTAAAATTGTGGAAAACGAAGACTGTTCTATTTCCCTCCATTATAAAGCGCCCAAACTTCTCGCGCCGATAAGGCGCGGTTATAAATACGAACGTCATCAATAAGACCATTAAATTGGTAAGCTCCAGTCAACGAGCCAATAGAGGCCAAGCTACCAGCAACCGAACCAATCCCACTAATATTCGCATCTGTATTCATACGAACACCATTTATATAGGCAATAAGTTTTTGGGTATTTCTATCCGCTACCATAAAAATATACGTCCATGTACTTGTCGGACCGCCAGATGGTAAAAAATAATTACCAGCTCCGGGACTGGTACCATCGGTCATTTGTGCCCGCCAATCTCCGGTTCCTAATTCAAGATCAAATCCTGGATGCGAATTACTTGCTCCTCCTTTATACCACGGCATATCAGATCCTCCGATAAATGATTTTGGATTTACCCACATTCCATAAGAAAAGGAGGTTGTTGTTCCAAAATCAAGACTTCCATTCGATGGACTTCCAATATTTACATAATTATCACTGCCATTGAAGTATCCTGCTCCACTCCCTATCTTTCCCGTTGTCCATTGTGACCCAAGAGTTCCGTTCCACGTCCCACTCGCATTGTTTCCACTCCAGTCATACGCCACGGTCCCGGTCCCCTCGTCAAAGGTCCAGTAGCCTACGAGGGAAGGATCTCCATAGTCCATAGGTTGGAGAGAGAGATTGGATCTTTTCTCATAGACGGAGGTCTGGGGACCTCCGTCTGTTGAAATGACATCAGAGGATCCTCCTAACTTGAATTTGGCTGCTTCCATAGGGGTCGTAATCTCAAATTGGTTCTGGGTGTTTGCGGTATAGGTATAGTAGTTTTTTGATGAGGCTTGGTTGATAGGATCGATAGGGAGTTGTCCGAGGGGAGATCCTTGTGATAATTGGGTGAAATTGACCGGGATCCAGCCTTGTCCA
>CAIWCR010000037.1 GCA_903911245.1 uncultured Parcubacteria group bacterium
CTTGTTACTTCTCCTGAAATTGAAATTTTTCCGTGGCCGCCCATTACTTCAACGGCAACACGGCTTTGGGGATCATGAGCAAGATAAGCATCGAGAAGGGTATCAGCGATTTTATCGCACATTTTATCCGGATGTTTTGGCGAAACAAATTCTGCTGTTCTTATGGTTGTGTTCATTTTTCAAATTTAATTTATTTTTTCAACTGAATTGTTTATTTGTTTTTCGCAAAGGACAAACAAAAAACGCCATCCCAAAAAAGAAAAGCGTCATCGACCTTTATCTTTCCCTTATGGGGTTGGATGGGGCACCGTTTCCATATTGATGGATGGTTGCCGAGCGGATCATGAAGCCAAAACTCTCCCCGCTGCTCTTGATAATGTATTCAGTTGTGAAATCAGTATAGCATAAAAATAATTTTATATATGAAAAATAGAAAACCGAGCGTGAGCTCGGTTTTGGGAAAGAACAGTAGGAATTATTTCTTGAAAAGATTTTGATATTCCATGGCCCAGCGTGGCTGGCCGTTCGGAAGCTGTTTAAGCGTAAACCTTCCCAATTCTTTGAGAAGAGCAGAAGAGCTGGGGACGTCTTTCAGTTCAATAAGTTCCTTTTTGATTTCTTGTACAATGATTTGTATCAAGTGCTCTTGTTTGACGACCTCTGAATAGGAATACCTTTTCATCAAAAATCATCCTCCTTATTATTTAGAACTTATGAAATAATGATACTTTAATTTATATTTGTCAAACAAAATCCTTATTTTGTCGATGTTGAATTTCTTTCTCCGAAAAGTTCTACGACAAAAGTGGTTGGTCTTCCTTGATAAGTGCCGAAGGCAATGCCTATGCCTATCTCGTTATAATTTTTGCTTAAGATATTTTTTCGATGTTCTGGAGAGTTCATCCATGCGTGCTCAAGGCTGTCTGAGTTTGAAAATGAAATTGCTAAGTTTTCACCTGCATAAATAAATTTATATCCTACTTGGCTGAGCCAATACCATGGCTTTTCTCCGCTAGGGGAGACATGTGAAAAATATCCTTTATTTGCCATGTCATTAGCTTTCATTTGTGCCGCCAATCCGAGCGTCTCATTGTAGTGCATGGCCAAAAGACCCGCATCAGATCGGTCGTGGTTTGTTAGGGTTACTATCGTTGAAGTTGAAAGTGCTCCGTTATTTACATCGAAAGTCGATGCTGCAGAACTTGAAAGGGGAGCGCTTAAAAAGATGGTGAAGAAGGTTGATACAAAAAGGAACGTGAGTAATGTTCGCATTGGCAGCGGACAAGAGAAGGCTCTGTCACACACTTACCAATTCGCAAAAATTCGACGAACCAAAATTCAGCAAACATAGTGATCGGTTGTGCTAGTGACTCCCCATAATCAAAGCATCCAAATATAGATTTATGGTTCATAGTCTTCACTTGTTAATTTATTTATAAAATAAAACGACCTTTCCAAAATTGGTAAGGCCACAAACTTGCTAAAGTTGAGGGGTGACCGGTTACGCTACGAGCTCCCTGCAGGCCAAGCGTCCAATGTACGGACTGCAGATCAAAGCTTTCACCAATTTGTAACTATAAGTGTAGATTACTTCTCGTTTTTGTCAAGTGTCTCAGAATGGCCGTAATAGCTATCAAAATCGGCTTCCTGTGGAAAAACTGGGCTGCCGTACTGATTCGAAGACTGCGTGATCACGGAGCGCGATAATGATGTCTTTAGAGTGGTATTCTTGTTATTTATCAATACTATGCTTAAATTATAAAAAGGTCGCGCGGATATTTTTTCCGTGCTCGCACATATATGGAAATGATAAAAATTGAAAAACACAATTCTATGGGAATAATTTGGTTTGTAGGATGGCTTTTTACAATTGGATTTTTGCATCTTTCTTTCTGGAGGGGAGTTCTTGCTTTGATAATTTGGCCATACTATCTTGGTGTTATGATAAGTGGGTTCATACACTAACTATTTTTTGAAATAGTTTTTGGGTTAAACAGTTCTAGAAATAGGGCTGTTTTTGTATAATCACGCATGTTCAACTCTTTTCTCTTTGAGAGAGTATAATTATAGTTATAACCATTTGTGGCTTATATCATGAAGATTTCAAATAATCTCAAAATTATACTTTTTAGTATCCTCATAGGCTCAAGCGCTTGTATGATTGCCGTCTTTGCCTTCTCAAGTCCTGGATCCAATCAACCACCGAACGGTAATCCTACCTTCTGGCTTCTGAATGGAACTTCTATGTATTATTCAAATGGTAATGTGGGTATTGGGACGACGACACCAGCCTACAAGCTTGATGTTGCCGGTCAAATTCGATCTTCATCGGGAGGATATGTTTTTCCTGATGGTACGACACAAACGTCCTCTGCTGGTTTATGTAAATTTGGCGGATTTTATGTGATTAATACTTTTACGTCAGCCTGTGTACAAGCTGACCCTACTACTGGCGCCTGCTCGTGTCCAAGTGGTTATAGTGGCTTTGGTACTGGGCAGGCCTACAATCAGAGCCCATGGGATCGATCAATGGTGCTTTGCTATAGCTGTTAAAGAATGGAGCGCAGGTTTTTATTACTAAACATATCGGACGTGTGATGTCTAATAATCTCTCTTCCTTCTGTCGTCCCGTTGTAAAACGGGATCCAGGTTTCTATTTCAACAAAAGAAAATCAATCTAGATCCCGTGTCGGGGCACGGGATGACAACAGAAGAAGATCTTTTTTATTAAATCTCCAACCCGCCGTTTGCGCGAAGAGGATATTTCTTTTTTCGAAGATGGGTCATGTATCCTGCGGCGGCGATCATTGCGGCGTTGTCTTGATTATATTTGAAATCGGGAGCAAAAAAAGTACATCCGATTTTTTGCGTTTCTTTTTTGAGTGTTTTTCTGAGAAATTTATTTGATGCGACACCGCCGGAAATAAAAATAGATTGTGCATTATATTCTCTCGCTGCACGAATAGTTTTTGCAACAAGGACATCGACGGCTGCTTGCTGGAACGAAGCCGCTAAGTCTGCTTTATTGGCGTCTTTATGGTCGCGCATATAATAGAGGACTGCCGTTTTGAGCCCTGAAAAGCTGAAATCGTAATTTTTATCATGAATCATCGGGCGGGGGAACGTAACGGCGCTGGGATTGCCGACGCGCGCCAGTTTTTCTATTTCAGGGCCACCGGGATAGGGGAGATCAAGAATCCGTGCAACTTTATCGAATGCTTCACCAGCTGCGTCATCGCGCGTTTCCCCGATCCGTTTCCATTTAATAAGTGAATCCATTTTGAGGAGGATGGTATGTCCGCCGCTTACAATGAGAGCGATTGCCGGAAAAGAATATTTAGAAATTTCGATATTTTGAGATTTCGAAATATTAGTTTTCTTTTTCGGCAAAAGAAAACTATAAAGGTGTCCTTCCATATGATTCACGCCAATCAACCTCTTTTTGTCTTTTTTTGTAATCTCTTGTGCAAAATTGATTCCGGTCCAAAGCGCCGGTTCGAGTCCGGGGCCGACGGTGACTGCGATGAGATCGATTGAATTTAGAATTCTTGCCGATGAACCCAATTTTTTGAAAAGTATCGGCAAATTTTTCAAGTGTTCTCGTTTTGCGAGATTGGGAACAACGCCTCCGAACGGGCGGTGAATTTTGATTTGCGATGAAATCAGTCCTTGTATGATTTTGAATTTCGGATTTCGCAATCCACCCGAGGATTCAATAATCGCTATTCCAGTTTCGTCGCAGCTTGTTTCGATAGCAAGAATACGCATGATATTCATACTAGCTTACAATAGACCGGATTTGAATGGTAGGGCGACATTTACTTATCCACAATTTTGGATAACCGGATTATGTTAGATATGGTATACTGTCCGTATGGAAAAATTTATTTGGAATAATGATTACAGCGTTGGCGTTGCGCTCATCGATGAGCAGCATCAGCATTTTTTTGAAATTGCAAACGAAATAATTGATCTTGCCGATAAAAAAGAAACTGGAAAGGAGGCGCTTTTTGCTTATCTTGGAGAACTCGGAGATTATTCTTTGTATCATCTAGGAACGGAAGAAAAATTTTTCGATGAGTTTAAATATGAAAACGCGCCACAGCATAAAGTAGCCCACGATGCTTTTCGTGTAACTATAAAGGAGCATCTTGATGCTGCGCAGAATGCGACAACGGATGATGATATCATGCGTTTATCAGAAGTGGCTGCAGCCTTTACCGGTGATTGGCTTAAGAATCATATTCTTGTGATGGATAAGCAATATACTGCATTCTTCCACGAGCACGGTTTATAGTAGGAGAAAATGCAATTTAGTTTTTATCGACAGGGCCGCAAAGGTCCTGTTTTGATGTTTTCTTTTTATTGTAGCCCCAAGGGGAGGTCTCACGTCGCGAGTCGCTATACAGCAACTCGCTCCCACGAACCCATCGGTTCGTGAACTCCGCCACGGAAAACCTTCCGGTTTTCCGACCCTTTCCCCGTTCGATTCCTCTTTAGGCTTATATTTTAAAACCGCTCTTGCGAGCAGTCCTAAGTAGTAGCCCCAAGGGGAATCGAACCCCTATTTACGCCGTGAAAGGGCGCTGTCCTAACCATTAGACGATGAGGCCATGATGGCACTTTTTATCTTATTTTCTGTCATCCTGGAAAATACGAATCATTGAGCATTTATCCAGAATCCAGGACCTTCTTTTTTAATAAAGAATTAATCTGGATTCTGGATTGAGTCCAGGATGACAGAAAGAAATTCAGAAGGACTTGAGATGGGAAGACCCCAGTCAGTTAAATGACAAATCGAGCCTGATGATATAATATAGTAAAGATCGAAATTTTTCAAAGGCTCCACTAATTTAGCTATTGGATTTGAGCCATTATTTAAATCATGAAACGTTTTTCGGAAATGCTTCCCGGGATTTTGGCGTGGTCCACTCTTTTTTTGATGGTCTTCTTTTCGTGGATTATTCCGACGTGGGTTGCTATTTTTATCATCCTTTTTGATGTTTATTGGCTTTTGAAAGTTGTTTTTCTTACCTTTCATTTGAATGCGACATATTCGGAAATGAGAAAGAATATGAAAGTTGATTGGATTGCTGAGCTTGATAAACTCAAGCCCGACCTGGATGGTGGTTCTTATCAGGATCTTTATCATCTTATTATTCTTCCTATGGTGAATGAGCCATACGAAGTCGTTCGCGAAAGCTTTTCTCGATTAACTGATGCGCATTACTCGAAAGAAAAAATGATTATTGTTTTAGCGCTTGAAGAACGTGCTGGTGCGGCAGCAATTGAAACGGGAGAAAAAATACGAAAAGAATTCGCTGGACATTTTTTCAAATTCTTAATCACTGTTCATCCCAAAGATCTTCCTGATGAAATTCCTGGCAAGGGATCAAATGAAGCGTGGGCGGCGGCACATGTAAAATCGGAAATCATCGATTTGATGAATATTGATGAAAGCCGCGTTTTGGTTTCCGTGTTTGATATTGATACACAAATTTTTCCTGAGTATTTTAGCCGGCTTGCATATGTTTTTCTCACGAGTGAAGATTCGCTCCATTGTATTTATCAGCCGATTCCGTTTTTCACGAATAATGTTTATGAAAGCGGCGCATTTGCGCGTGTTGTTTCGTTTTCTTGTTCTTTTTGGCAGATGATGCAACAGTCTCGTCCTGAACGACTGACATCGTTTTCATCGCAATCAATTCCTTTGAAAACGCTTACTGAAATCGGTTTTTGGCATAAAAATATCGTTTCTGAAGACTCTCGGATTTTCTGGCAAGGTTTTTTCAAATATCATGGTAATTTTCGAACGGTGGCGCTTTTTTATCCTGTTTCAATGGATGCGCCCGCAGCGAAAACATTCTGGGGAACAATGAAAAATATTTACAAACAGCAGCGGCGCTGGGCATGGGGTGCGGAAAATGTTGCGTATCTTTTGGAGGGGCTCAGTATTGATAAAACGATTCCGAAAGCAAAGCGATGGTTTTGGACATTCAATACGATCGAAGAATATCATTCGTGGGCAGTGAGTTCGCTTCTCATTCTTGCGCTTGGGTGGCTGCCGTTATTTTTCGGCGGACACGCATTCAATGAATCATTGTTGTCGTACAATTTGCCGCATGTCACGCGTTTCATTATTTCGCTTTCTATGCTTGGTATCGTTGCGTGCGCGGTTCTGACATTTTTCATTTTGCCACCAAAACTAAAAGGACTTAGTATTGTCGATTATTTTGTATATTTCTTTCAATGGGCACTGATACCGATTGTACTTATCATATTCGGAGCATTTCCCGCAATTGATGCTCAAACGCGCCTCATGCTTGGTGGCCGTTTCCGACTTGGTTTCTGGGTAACGCCCAAAGGGCGCTATCCAGAAATGGGGAAGGAGTCGGGAAACAGGTAGGTTTTTCGTGGCGGAGCTCACGAACCGATGGGTTCGTAGGAAAGAGTGAATACGAGCGACGTTTTTGTGTAACGCCCGAGAGTAGGAGCTAGTATAGATTTTAGATTTTTTTAATCTTTGTAGTGTATAATGTCTCATATCGTAGGAAAAGTTTTTGATAATAGAACTTTTAATTACTATAAAAAGCATGGCAATTAGGAAAAATAATATAACGCGCGAACGTGATCAATTCACCGTAGTTTTGGAGGCGATTCAGTCCGACTTCCAGATTTTTGGAGAGAAGATGGAAATGATTGAAGAAAAGATGGATGCGGGGTTTGATGAGGTAAAAGATCTGATTGCCAAAAACAGCGAAGATATTGAGATGATAAAAATAGATTTACATTTTATAGGAAACGATATTAAGAAGAAGACGAACAGAGAGGAAACGATGCTTTTAGAAAAGCGAGTGACGGTTTTGGAAAAATCAGGGAAATAAAATTTACATCCACGATGCTTTGCTTTCGGTGACTTGTGGCGTTTATAACTTTCGATATGGTATAATAATCGCAGATAGTTCGCATTGCGAATTATGTTTCTGGTATAGTGTAATCATTGATTTACAAAATTGAAATTTAAATAATGAACAAGCTTAGAATTATTTTTTATAGCATTGTTATCGGAATATTCGCTGGCACAGTGGCGAGCTTTGCGTTTACCGGTCCTAATGTTGCTCCGCCTCAAGGTACACAGGGATTTTGGAGTATCAATTCGGGTAATATGTATTACTCAGGAGGTAATGTGGGAGTGGGAACGAGTAGTCCGACAATTGGTAAGCTTTCGGTTAATGGGGTCGGAGTCGCTGGTGGGTTTAATCAGAATTGGAATATCAGTACAATACTTGATCTTGACGCGAGCGC
>CAIWCR010000038.1 GCA_903911245.1 uncultured Parcubacteria group bacterium
GGCGAAGAAAATAAAGAAGGCCGTAAAGAAGGTAGTGAAAAAGGTGGCAGCGAAAAAGAAAGTAAAAAAAACAACCCCCAAAACCGTAAAAACAAAGAAATTGATAAAAAAGAAGGTTGTAAAATCACCAAAACAAGCGAAGCCTATTGGCAAGGTAATCCATTTTTTTAATCATATTCGTGTTGCAATTGTGAAGTTTAATCAGAATGTTTCTTCGGGAACCGAGCTTTATTTTAAGGGAGCAACCACTGATTTTAAGGAAGTGGCAAAATCTATGCAATATAATCATGCGATTATCGCCATTGCACCAAAAGGGAAACAGATTGGTATTAAGGTAAAAAAGAGAGTTCGCGAAGGAGATTTGGTATATAAAGCTGGATAGGAAATTGTTGGAATATCGAAATATAAATACATGAGCACCGGTAAGGGATTTTTTAAGATTGCAGCAATCGTAGCTGCGGCAACTATCGGAAGCGGAATGTTCGCACTTCCTTATGTTATTGCTAGCGCTGGATGGCTTCTTTCGATTTTTTATTTTGCTATCTTTATTGTTCTTCTTTCGGTGGCGCATATTGTTTATTTAAAAACACTTGCATCCGTTGGTGAAAAGGAACGACTCCTTGGGCTTTCGCGAAAATATTTTGGAATTCCCGGATTTTGGATAGGTTTTATTGCTATTGTTTTGGGATTATTATTGAGCTTCACCGCATATCTTATTATTGGTCCGCAATTTGTGAGCCTTCTTTTTCCAACGATGCCACCGAGTATAGCGCTTGCTTTGTTTTGGTGTTTTATTTCTGCGCCGATTTTTTTAAGAAACAATAACGTGACTCATTTAGAAGAGCTTGGTATTTTTTGTACTTCGTGCGTTATCTTTTTTATTTTTGCTTCAGGACATCCATTGTCTGCACTTGCCAACATTCCGCCAGTGGATGTTCATTATTTTTTTCTTCCTCTCGGTGCAATCCTTTTTTCTCTTGCTGGCTGGACAAGTGTTGAATCCGTTTATGATGTGGCGAAAGAAATAAAAAATAACACCATAGTATTTGCTGCTTTTATTGCAGGAACGGCGTTTTCTGCTTTTCTCTATTTTCTATTTTCTGTGGGAATTTTTGGATCGGTTCCACAGATTACGGTTAACGTCTTGTCGGGGCTGGGACATTGGCCATTTTGGAAAAAAGATATTGTCGCTATTATCGGCTTATTTGCTGTTCTAACGGCATCGATGCCGCTTACGCGGGAACTGTGTAATGCGTTCGAAAAAGATTTGCAATGGCGCCCTTCTTATGCGCGCTTTACGATTATTGGTGTGCCGCTTCTTATTATTCTCTCGGGATTTAATAATTTTTTAATGGTAGTGAGCATTATTGGAGGGCTGTTTTTGAGCACTCAATATCTTCTCATTATTTCCATTGGCTCACGCGCGCTCGCGCTCTCACGCACGCAAAGACTTTTTCTTTCTATGACGGCAGCTGTTTTTATTTTCGCGGCAGCTTACTCAGTTTATAGTTTTTTATTTTTGTAGTAGAGTAAGGCGGATAGATAAAGGCTCTCGTAGTTTAATGGATAAAATACCTCCCTCCGAAGGAGGTGATGCCGGTTCGATTCCTGCCGAGAGCACAATAGAAATCTGTTAGCAAAACTCCGAATAAAATTCGGAGTTTTGCGTTACAGTTTCTTGTGTCCCGCGAAGTCTTGGCGAAGTGGGACTTATCACCCCGCTTCTTTGAAGCCTTCCTTAAAGAGCTTCGCGGTGTGCAGCACTTAAGAAAAATTTGGGTTAAATTCCATTGTTTTCTATGATATAATCAGAAGCAATGAATTCGAAAAAAGCGAAAGCTTTCATATCAAATAATCTCAAAGTTCTTTTTCTCAGTATCGCTATCGGCTTATTTGCCTGTGCCATAAGCATCTTTGCATTCTCAAGTCCCGGATCAAATCAACCACCGAATGGAAATCCTGTTTTCTGGCTCTTGAGTGGTACTAGTATGTATTACACTGCAGGAAATGTAGGGATAGGGACGAATAGTCCTGCCGCGACACTCGATGTTGGTGGTACCGATTCTATTAAAATCCCTGCTGGTACTACGGCGCAACGTTCCGCGAGTCCAGTAAACGGCATGGTTCGATTGAATACTACAACGGGCAAAATAGAATATTATAATAATGGATGGAGTAATATCGGTTCTGTTTCTGCGACAGGCGGTACTGTTGCAGATGTTGGCGGTTATCGTATTCATACTTTTACGAGTGGTGGTACGTTCACAATTACATCTGGTGGTACTGTTGATTATCTCGTGGTTGCTGGTGGTGGTGGAGGAGCTGGATCTAGCTCTGGTGGTGCCGGTAATGGTGGTGGTGGTGGTGGACTCCTTTCTGGTTCAATATCTGTTGCATCAAATATTGCATACACGGTTACCGTTGGTACTGGTGGTACTGGTGGTGGTAATTCTACTTATATAGCGGGAGTAAATGGGACTAATTCTAGTATTGGGAGTTTAATTACAGCATTAGGTGGTGGCGGTGGAGGTACATCAGGTGTTAGTGGTTTAACCGGCGGATCTGGTGGCGGTGGGGGTTATAATACTAATGGCGGAGCAGGAACTGCAGGACAGGGATATGTGGGAGGTAATGGCGGCGGAAATGCAAGTCCGTATCCAGGTGGCGGCGGCGGCGGCGCCGGTGGTGCTGGTGGTAATGCGGTTTCAGGTGGACAAGCTGGAGTGGGAGGAATTGGTTTATCCTCATCCATTTCGGGTTCTTCAACTTATTATGCTGGTGGAGGTGGTTCTGCGGATATAAACGGAAATAATATGTCCTTAGGCGGACTAGGTGGCGGTGGCAACGGGGGAAGTAGAACTGGTGTTTCTGGAACAGTTAACACTGGTGGTGGTGGAGGAGGAGGCGGTGGTGGAGCTGGCGGTAATGGCGGATCCGGCATAGTCATTATTCGCTATCCGATTTAAAGAATTCCTCTCAAACTAAGAAAAACACCACTTCAGAAAAGTGGTGTTGATGGTTTCGCTTGGTTATCTATTAATGATCATCTGGCGGGGAAAAGATAGCGCTTAGAACGGTGATTCCGATTGCAAAAACGAGGATGGCTAGTATCATTTTTTCGTCAATTCCAGACTTGTTTGATATAAAGCCTATGATGGTTTTTATTATCTTTACAATGTCTTCTAGTATTGACATGCAAGATCGCCTCCTCTTGATTATGATCTGAGAATATTGTGCACTAATACGTTGATTTTGTAAAATCGTTTTTGTAGCGTAGTAGTAATGCGGTATAGTAGGTTTTTTGCTGTTTTGGAATTTTCCCAATGCTGGTATAATAATACCGATGACACAGAATAATATTACCATCGCTATTTTTGAGTTTATCGTGCTTATTTTTTCGGCGGTACTTCATGAAGTAGCGCATGGATATGAAGCCGATCGATTAGGAGACGATACCGCCAGGCGTGCGGGTCGATTGACGTTGAATCCATTGAATCATATGGATTTTTTTGGATCGTTTCTTCTTCCTCTTTCGCTTTTTGTAATGTCGGGTGGTGCTTTTTTCTTTGCGGCGGCAAAGCCAGTTCCTTATGATCCTCGGAATCTGAGAGATTCAAGAAGCGGGGGAGCGAAGATTGCCATTGCTGGCCCGGCGACTAACCTTGTTCTCGCTGCGATTTTTGGTATTATTATGAGAATTTTTTCCTATTTTTTGATCCCTATTCCGGCGCTTTTTCCGATTATTGTATATCTCAATATACTTCTTGCCGTTTTTAACTCTGTTCCCATCCCTCCACTTGATGGATCGCGCGTGCTTTTTGCCGTCTTACCACAGAATGAAACAACGTTTCGAATTGGTATGTTTTTTGAGCAATACGGAATGTTTTTTGTTCTTCTCTTTGTCTTTTTTGGATTTGAATTTTTGATACCAATGGTAAGTTTTTTCTTTACGCTTTTAACCGGCCAGCCGTTTTAGATGTACTTTGAAATTCCTTGCATTCTTTCTTCTTAGTGCCATAATGAAAAAATGAGAACAAAAAGATTTCTTATTATATTTTTCCTTTGCATTATAGTAAGTGGAATTTTTTCCGCATCTACTGTTTCTGCGAAAACGCCGTTTTATTATGGAGTGTGGCTTCCGTTTTGGCAGAAACAATCTGGCGCAACGGACATTTCGCTTCATCTTGATTCTTTGAATGAAATAAGTCCCTTTTCGTACGAAGTTGGACAGGGCGGCGTGCTTATTGATTCCCTTAAGATTAATAGTGGAAATTGGGATGGATGGTTTTCGGCGATGCGCGATCTCAAAATAAAAATTACACCGACCCTTGCCTGGTTTGATAGCGATGGTATTTATGCGATGCTTTCAAATACAAAAAAAAGACAAGCGCATGAAGACGCCATTAGAGACCTTGTTGTTTCGAAAAATTTTGACGGGATCGACATCGACTATGAAAGCATGACCTCAAGTACGAAGCCCTATTTCTCGCTCTTTCTTCAAGGACTGGCCCAACGGTTACATCCACTCAAAAAAACACTTGCTTGCACCATTGTCCCACGCCCGCCGGTCTCTTCTCTTTATATAAAGACGCCCAAAACATTACCGAAATACGCAGAAGACTATGTAGTGCTTAATAAATATTGTGACGAGGTCCGTATTATGGCATATGACCAGGGGACAATCGATGTGCAACTTAACGTATCAAAAGGAAGTGGAACATTGTATGCACCTACTGCTGATCCTGATTGGGTGGAAAAGGTTATAAAGAACGTGACACAAACGATAAGCCCTAAGAAAATAATGCTTGGTATTCCGACCTATGGATATGAATTTCAAGTTTCGTGGAAGGATGGGATTACGACGTATGAGCGCCTGCGAAGTTTTACCTTTCGCGATGCAATGGGAAGGGGAGACGCCATTGATTCATTGGCGACAAGAAATAATGCTGGCGAGCTGAGTTATATTTTTGCGACGACAACATTTATGAGTGGTATCTCAAAGAATCTGACGTTTAAAGTTTCTTCGGCGCAACCTGCTTTTGTGGCGTCTTCGTCGGCGAAAGGATTAAATACGATGTTTATTTCATTTCCTGATGCAACATCAGCAAAGAATGAAATTGTGTTGGCAAAAAAATATGGCCTCCGGGGCGCGTACTTTTTCAAAGCGGATGGGCTACTTGATCCAGCGACATGGGACGTGATGAAGTAAAAATGTTTATGGAAAACCGAGGTCTCCATCAAGAAACCATTTTTCTTGATATTTCACTATCTTTATAGTTTCTCCCGACTGCGTTTTACAGATTCCGTACTCGTCAGCTTTTTCGATGAGTTGAGCGCATTTTCTGAAAGCGTAATAATCTTCGAACGTACTATGTGCTTTTTGAAGATAGAAGAACCACCAAGATCCAAAGAGAAAAATGGTGACGAGGAAAATGATGCTGAGAATAATTAATATTTTTCTATGCATGCTTTATAGGCGTCCTACTTCTACTGCATTTTCCGCCAGTTGCGGATTTGCCTCCAGCAGACAAGTTTTAAGATATTGCGGATGGGGTGAGGTCGTGAATGAGATTCACTAAATCGGTTCGCTCGTCAAAAATAAATATCTAAATTTATTTTTTCCTCGCTGCCAATTTTCGAACTCACAAGATTTTTATATTATATCTTTCTGTATAAAGCGGAAGGTGGAGGATTCGAATCCCGTATAATAAGAATTTACGGGACGGGCTCTTTTAGAAGATTTCTTCTCTGATGTTTCAAATCATGGCGGAGGGGGTGAGATTCGAACTCACGAAACCCTTCCGAGTTTACCGCATTTCAAGTGCGGCGCATTCGACCACTCTGCCACCCCTCCGCTATGATTTGAATAAAGTGGCGCATTCGACCACTCTGCCAACCTTTCATTTTGGTCCATCTAAGCTTAAGATGGCGAGCGAGAAAAATCAATCCGATTGAAATAGAATTTGAAACGAAGCGGTGGACTCACGGGGAATCGGACCCCGACCTCCTCCATGCCATGGAGGCGTAATACCATTTTACTATAAGCCCGTAGTTATTTTTTTATCTTTAATGATTCTCTCAAGGATATCTTTATTCTTGAATTTTTTCAATTTTTGCTCCATTGCTCTCGCGTGAATTAAAGATGGATATTTTTGGCTAAAAACAAGTTTTAGCGGAAGTAAAAACCTAAGAGATAATGTCTTTCCAGAATTATGCTCGGACAATCTGCGCACTAAATTACTAGTACTTCCAATGTAATACCTACCATTTTTTTCGCTTTGTAAAATATAAAGATGATACATGGCCCCAACTTCCCCGATGGTCGTCGGGGCGTAATACCATTTTACTATAAGCCCATATCCTCCTATTCCGATATCTATCAGAACAAGAGGATGTTTTTATTTTTCTTCTGAATCGTGATGTTTAGCGTGATGACTTTTCACACCAAAAACATAGAGATAAAGAATTTCGAGAATGCCGAACGTATTGAGAACAAGGAGAACAATAAACCAAGGCTTACTTTCTTCTCGTGCTGCTTTCCACAACGCAAGGCCTTTCCAGACAATAGACCAAATAATGGCAATCGTCAAAAAAATCCATCCACCCCAAAAACCAAACCAACCAAATTCACGCATACCGAACAAGGGATACATATTGTCCCACATATTTATTGATAAAATGTTAATTATAAAGACGACCTTTACTAATACACAACTTTCTTATTATAGTGTATCGTAAATAAGAGAATTTTCAAATTCTCTATAGGCCAAGGCTCTCGTAGTTCAACGGATAGAACAGCACACTCCTAACGTGCGGATCGAGGTTCAATTCCTCGCGAGGGCACCTCTTTCACTAAGATTATGGAAGAACGCGACGCATACACTTTTGATGATGGTTCGGTAATAACTAAATTAATAATAAATTCATGAAAAAGTCAAAATATTTTTTAATAAGTTTAATGAATGCGGCAGGAGTTTTTATTTATGTGTCTATTATTGCCTGGTTTGGTTTTAATAGTCAGAAAATTTTTGATAAGTCGCCAAGCATGCTTATACCGTTATTTATGTTATTGCTATTCATCATATCGGCATTAGTGACGGGATTATTGGTGCTAGGAAAGCCAATTCATTTATATTTGAGTGGTTTCAAAAAAGAATCATTCATATTGCTTTTTTCTACTCTATCATGGCTTATTCTGTTTCTCATTATGATTGTTGTTGCATTATTATTTCGATAGTCTGATTTGATCGCTTGAAGATATCGGTATTTTTCTTTAAACTCAAGAAGGTCATTAATGGCCTGGTAGCCAAGTAGCAAGGCAAGGGTCTGCAAAACCCTTATACGCGGGTGCAATTCCCGCCCAGGCCTCAATACTAGCGATGAGTAATTGATGGTTTGATTGGTGCTAGTATGCCCGGGTGGCGGAACGGTTTACGCAGAGGACTTAAAATCCTTGACCCGTAAGGGTTTGTGGGTTCGAATCCCACCCCGGGCACTAACAGCAAAAATACCGATCTTTATGGTCGGTGTTTTTGCTGGTTGATGTTTGAGTGGGATTCGAATGGGGAAAGGGTCGGGAAACCGGGAGGTTTCCCGTGGCGGAGCTCACGAACCGATGGGTTCGTGAGAGCGAGTTGCTGTATAGCGACTCGCGACGTGAGATTCCCACCCCGGGCACTCAAATAGAGACCTCATAATTCCTCCTTGTTTTCAATGAGGGGAGTTTGCTTTCGAAAAAACTTTCATCATTATGATATAATTCTTTCATTATGATTCTTCATCGTGAGAAAAGGGGATTCACTCTTGTAGAGTTATTAGTCGTCCTCGCCATCATATCCGTTCTTATGGTAACCGTCATTATCACCCTGAATCCCTCAGAACTCCTCAAACAAAGCAGAGACACGAATAGACTCTCTGATCTCCAGTCCATGAGATCAGCAATAGATCTCTTTATGGCAGACACCGCAGGAACCAAATCACTTGGAACCTCAACAATAACCTACCTTTCTCTTATTGATCCTAACGCAACAACGACTGCAGGAACCGATTGTTCAGGACTTGGTTTCCCCGCAGGAGGTTCATTTCATTGCCCCGCCTCATCAACAGCTACCAAATCAGATGGTACCGGTTGGCTTCCTATTGATTTCACTAAAATATCTCAGGGATCTCCTCTCTCTCAGCTTCCCATTGATCCCATCGATAATTTTTCATCCAAAGAATACTATTCCTATACTACAAACGGCACCCAATACACCCTCACTGCCAATCCTGAATCAAACAAATTTCAGCAAGTCTCATCAACCTTTGTGGCCGGTACCAGTGCCACCTCCACGAATGGCGTCATCACTTATGCCACATCAACCTTATCAGGAGCTGGATTTACTTTAGGAACCTTTGCGAATACCACCACCACCCCTGCCATCCCTGGACTCATGGGTTACTCAAAGAATCTCATCCTTATCCCATCAACGACGAATTATGTGGCGACGACGTATGGTGGAACGGGTTCAATTCCTTGGGGCATTGCATTTGATGGCACCAATATGTGGACAGCGAATTATGGTGGAAATTCAGTCACCAAAATTTCTCCAACGGGAACTATTTTAGGAACCTATACTGGAACGGGTTCAAATCCTATTGGCATTGCTTTTGACGGCACCAATATGTGGACAGCAAATAATAATAGCGGAAATTCCGTTACTAAGTTTTCTCCAACGGGAACTAAATTAGGAACCTATTACACTGGCTCGTATCCTTTTGGCATCGCTTTTGACGGTACGAATATGTGGGTGACGAATAACGCTGGAAATTCAGTCACCAAAATTTCTCCAACGGGAACTATTTTAGGAACCTATACCACTGGCTCACATCCTCAAGGCATCGCTTTTGATGGCACCAATATGTGGATAGCGAATAATGTGAGTAGTAGCGTCACCAAAATTTCTCTAACGGGAACTATTTTAGGAACCTATACCGGAATCGGCGCAAATCCTAAAAGCATTGCTTTCGACGGCACGAATATGTGGACGGCGAATGGAGATAATTCTGTCACCAAAATTTCTCTAACGGGAACTATTTTAGGAACCTATACCGGAATCGGCGCAAATCCTCAAGGCATTGCTTTTGACGGCACGAACATGTGGACGGTAAATAATAATGATAGTAGTGTCACAAAAATTACTCCTTCGGGAGCTGTAACAACATATACTGATACTGGTTCAAGTCCTTATGCTATTGCTTTCGACGGCACGAATATGTGGACATCAAGTTTTGATGACAACACCGTCACCAAACTTTCCCCCACCTTCTCTTCCTCCCCTGGTACCTATACTTCTTCTCCCCAATATCTCGGCACCGTTGCCACCTGGGGAAATCTCTCATGGATCAATCAATCAGCAACCGGAACTATCATTATGCAAGCCCGATCAGGAAGTA
>CAIWCR010000039.1 GCA_903911245.1 uncultured Parcubacteria group bacterium
CCCTTGGTTGAAGGATATCTATGGTATCGGGGATTCGCCGTTCGCGTCCTAGGCGGCAAGGTGTTTCTTTTCTATGGTTGGATGTTGCCGTGGCTCGAGGGTGGCGCACCAGATTCGGTTATCTATTTTTCAGGTAACGTCACCAAGAAGACTATCTTGGAAGTTGCGAACGCCTACTTTTCCGGAATCTCATATATCATAGACAGGGAAATCTATGATAAGAAAAGAGACGATGGATTGGAAGATTAGCACGAGCGTTGTTTATGGGGAGGTCCTTATTGGATCTCCTTATTTTTTTTCTTGACTATCTGGCTGGTGCGTGATAATTTTATCCCATAAAAATAGCCTTTTGATGGGTATTTTTAAGCTCATTGAAAGTTAAATAAAGAGTGCAAAATTTGAGGAGGGAAAGAGAATGCTGAAGCGATATACAAGAGACGAAATGGGGAAAGTTTGGTTAGAAAAAAACAAGTTTAGAAACTGGCTTCTGGTGGAAATTTGTGTACTAAGAGCCCGGCAGAAGATGGAAGAACTGCCCTTCGAAACTATTTCCTTGGATCTTATAGAGAAAGTCTGCATTGATCCAGAGGAGATCAATCGTATCGAAGAGCAGTCTACGGGGCATGATATGGTTGCTTTTCTTCTGCATGTATCGCCCCAGCTTCCAGAGGAATTACGTCCATGGCTGCATCGAGGATTGACTTCATACGACGTCGAAGATACAGCGTTGAGTCTACAGCTTCGTGATAGCCTGCAGATTCTTTTTGGGACTCTTGTGCGTTTGATGGGAGCAGTCAGGGAAGTTGCCATGAAGTACAAATATGTACCTGAAGTTGGGCGCACTCATGGAATTCACGCTGAACCAATTACATTCGGAGTGAAATGTGCAAATTGGTACGATGAACTTCATCGGCATCTTGATCGATTGGATAAACTGTCCTTTACGATTTGTGTGGGCAAGATGAGTGGGGCCGTCGGTATGTATACTCTTCATCCTAAAGTCGAGGAATTAGTTTGTGCCGATTTGGGACTTAAGCCCATTATTTCTACACAGATTATTTCGCGTGACATTATTGCCGAATATATGGGCACACTAGGTCTTGTGGCGGCTACGATCGGTAAGATTGCGACCAATCTTCGATTGCTTTCACAAACGGAAATCCGCGAGGTTATGGAACCGTTTGGAGTGAAGCAGAAAGGATCTTCGGCGATGCCACATAAAAAGAATCCGATTCTCTGCGAGAGAATAGCGGGTTTGGCGCGTATTATCTTATCGAACGTCCACGTTCCTCTCGAAAATCTTTCGACATGCTGGCATGAACGTAGTCTCGACAATTCCAGCAATGAAAGGGTGGCCATCGTTGATTCCTCAATTCTTCTCGATTACATTATGGCGAAGCTTACCGGCATTCTTGAAAAGATGCGGGTTTTTCCTGAAAGAATGATGACTAATCTCGATCTTACGAGAGGACTTATCTTTTCTCAGGATGTTATGATGTTGGTCGCAGAAAAAAGCGGCTTGCCAAGGGAAGAGGCTCATACGTTAGTGCGGGACATCGCTTTGCGATGCTGGGAAAATGGGGCGGATTTCTTGAAAGTACTTCTTGATGACGAATCCATAATGCAATTTGTGAGCGAAGAGGAGTTAAGAGCATGTTTTAATCTCCATGCCAAATTGCAATATACCGACTATATTTTCAAAAGAGTGTTTGGATAAGAATTACGAAGGAGGAGAAAGAAATGGGAAAAGGGAAACTTTTAGCAGAAGGAAAAACCAAGAGAGTTTACGAGGCAGAGGGTAGTGATGATTTTGTAGTCATCGAGAGCAAGGACGAAATTACAAAAAATGACGATCCCTCGCAAACGCGCCTTCTGGATAGGAAAGCAGTGTATTCGACGACCACGACCTGTGCCGTTTTCGAGCTTTTGAAAAAAACTGGATTTCCCGTTGCTTATGAGCGCCGACTTTCAAATACTGAATTTCTGGCCAAAAACTGCAAGATGATAAAGTTGGAATCCGTGATGAGGCGCTACGCAGTAGGAAGCTATCTTAAGCGTTGTCCGGATTTTGAAAAAGAAAGCGGACAGCCACCCTATCGTTTTCACAGACTTGTTTTCGAGCTTTTCCTCAAAACAACACAGGGAATTATCACTGATAAAGATGATAGAGTGTTGGGAATGGCGTCGTGTGACGCCCTGAATGGAAGGCCAATTGACGATCCATTTATTTCAAACCCAAAAGATGATGTTTGGAATTTGAAACATCCGAAGCTTCCGGAGGAAGATGTGTCCTCGGATCTTCGCTGGTCCATTCTTCGAAAAGATATTGTGCTTTCGGGCGCGATGATTAAGAAGATTGAAGAAATTTCTCGAAAAGCTTTTCTTGTTCTCGAAGGTGCATGGGCAATCCTTGGCTATCGGCTTATTGATTTCAAGATTGAATTCGGAATCGATAGTCATGGAAACTTGCTTATTGCTGATGTTGTCGATAACGACAGTTGGCGGTTGAGGACGGAAGATTGGCAAGAGCTTTCAAAACAGCTTTTCCGTGATAATGCCGGAATGACCGAAATCGCGGATAAATATGCTCTTGTTGCCGACATGGTGACGAATTTCAAAATTCCTAAACAAGCCATCGTGATATGGCGTGAATCTCAGAAAGGTCTTTTCCCTCAATTGCCTGAACTTGCCGGAATCGAAGAAGTCGACGTTGTGGGGACGAGGCCTCAATCAAAGCTATATTGCTTGGGCGAGATCGGAGAAGTGCTTGGTGGACATCTGGAGAGAGGTGTCATTCTCGTTCTTGGCAATATGAAAGATGGTCTTGGATCGTTGCTCGCCGCGAGAACGAGTTGGCCGGTAATTGGCGTTTCCAATCGATGTGAGGCTCATTTTCCGATGATGATAGTGTCGTCGTTAGAAAACGCTGTTTCGGCTGCACTCAATATCCTTGCTCAAAAAAACCCAGTTGCCTATATGTATAGGCAATATGAGATTGAGGAACTGGATAAGGACAAGTAAATAGTTCATTGTTTATTACTCGAAGACGCTATTCTGAAAAGATGGCGTCTTTTTTTGTATGTTCCATGTGCCTTTTCAAAAGCAGAGAGTTCTAGTATCCTTCAAATATGAAGAAACTATCCATAGGCATTGTCGGTCTTCCGAATGTTGGGAAATCAACTCTTTTTAAGCTTATTACCAAGCAAGATATTACGATTGCAAATTATCCTTTTGCAACAATCGATCCGAATATCGGCGTGGTGGCGGTGCCGGATGAGCGATTAGAGAAGTTGAATGAATTAAGTAAGTCTAAAAAAAGAGTGCCGGCGGTTGTTGAATTTTACGATATTGCGGGATTGGTAAAAGGCGCGAACAAAGGTGAGGGACTTGGTAATCAGTTTTTATCACACATCCGCGAGACACAGGCCATTGTGGTAGTGTTGCGTGTTTTTCAGAACTCGGAAATTATCCATGTCGAAAATTCGGTTGATGCTTTGCGCGATCTTGAAATTATAAACACTGAGCTTATCTTGAAAGATCTTGAAGCGGTAGAAAAGCGCATTGCAAAAGTTGAGGCCGAAACGCGGAGTGGTAAAAAAGAATCGCGGGAAGATAAAATTCTTTTGGAAAAACTGAAAGCGTGTCTTGAAAAAGGGGATTTACCGATAAGTGATATATCTCTTATGGACGATTTTAAAGTGCATGCGAGCCGTGGTATTGGCGATACGATGCTTGATTTGAATCTTTTAACGATGAAGCGCCAGATTTATTTTTTGAACGGCGAAGAAAAAGATATTCCTGCTGGCTTGAAAGAAAAGATACAATCGCTTGGCGCGGATTTCATTGTTGCAGATCTTTTGGTAGCGGACGGAATTCCCGAGCTTATTAAAAAAGCGTACGAAATTCTTGGTCTTATAAGTTTCTTTACCACTGGCGAGGATGAAACGCGCGCGTGGACAATTGAAAAAGAAATGAAAGCGCCGCAGGCGGCGGGTGTTATTCATACTGATTTTGAAAAGAAATTTATTAGGCTTGAGGTTATTAGCTATGAAAAATTATTGGAGGCATCAGCGGGTGGAAAATTGAACGGTTGGGCACAGGCAAAACAAAAAGGATGGCTTCGTATTGAAGGAAAGGATTATATAGTTCAGGATGGCGATGTTGTCGTAGTGCGTCACGGGTAGGGTTTGAGGTATACTGTTCTTATGCAGGAATATGTGAGCGAAGCGATTGTTTTAAAAAAGCAGCCATTAGGCGATTGTGATATTCGCTATTCTTTTTTTACGCGTCGCTTCGGGAAGATGATCGCGAAAGCGAAAAGTGCGCGCAAGATAACGTCAAAACTTGCCGGACATCTGGAGCCGGGTAATCTTGTTCGTGTGCGATTTATTGAGAAAACGGGTTTGCAAATTACAGACGCACTTAAAGAGAAGAAAATTGAGATTGCACTCGAGCATCTTTCCTTCCTGTCGGATATTTTGCCAGAGGGAGAAGTAGAGCCGGCATTATGGGCATTGTGTGCGGCTGGGCATTGCGCACCATCAGAAGCTCTTCGTGTTCTTGGTTGGGATCCTGAGCATGCTGCATGCGCTACGTGCGATTCAATAAGAGTGTATTCTTTTCATACCAACAGCCAAGAGTTTTTTTGCGAGAGGTGTTCTATGAAAGGTAAAGGAAATGGGATAGTATTAATAGAGAATATAGTCACCCATTAATATGAAATCCGATTATAATCCAAATTCAGTTTGGACAAGTAAAAAAGAAGAATATCATCTTCCGTCAAAATTCTTTCAGACAAAAAAAGGAATTGGTGGTATTTTTCCTGGGGATAAACTTGGAGAAAAAAAGAATTTTATATGGTTTTTTGTCCTTTGTTCTGCCTTTGTTGCCGGTGCCGTTTTCTATTTCTTTTTCTTGAGATCAACGCAGGGACCTAATGTAAGTATTTCATTCGCGAAGCCTGATCAGGTTTTTGTAGGCGATCCTTTTATTCTTTCCGTTTCATTGGTTGATAATTCGGAAATTGCTCTTGATAACACTATACTTGCTGTTACGCTTCCTGATGGCTTTTCTTTTGTTGGCCAGTCGTCTGACCAGCGTGTTATGGAACAGGCAATTGGAGATATTGGACCGGGAAGTATCGGTAAAAAAGATTTTAATATTATTGCAACGGGGGATCCGAATGCTATCGGGCATATTACCGCAAAACTCGTGTATGGCATTAGCACTACCAATAAGGCTACGTTTGAGAGTGATAGCGTAATTGATATTATTACCGAAAATGCGCCTGCTATTGGGCTTAACTTTACCATTCCTCAGAATGTTTTTAGCGGACAGGATTTTGATACAACGGTGACCTATCACAATAATACTAGTCATGATGTTCGGAATGTTGTTTTAAAAATGCAATATCCATCAACATTTACATTTTCTACAAGTAGTGTTGTCTCAGATTCGGGAGATGGAAAATCATGGAGTCTTGGAACTATTACTGCCGGAAAGGGTGGTTCCATTGTGATTAAAGGATTGGCTTCGGGGCAGGCAAATGCTGCTTCTCCGCTTACTGGACAACTTACGACATCTTTTTCTGGAACAATTTACACACTTAATTCAGGAATGGCTAATGTAGTTATCGCTCAATCGCCGCTTTCTCTTTTGATTACACTTAATAATACGAGTACCTATCTTTCGAAAGCAGCCGATTCTTTGGATTACGTTTTTTCATATGCGAATAATTCCGATGAAACATTGCAGAATGTTACCATCAATGCGGCGCTTATCGGCGCTATGTATGATTTTTCAACTCTTCGAGGTGGCGGTGTTTTGAATTCAGTTACGAATAATGTTACATGGTCGCAATCGACCAATTCCGAGCTTGCGTCGCTCGCGCCGGGCCAGACGGGAAAAGTGGAGATCACTCTTCAGACAAAAAAGACGTTTCCGATAAAACGCCTTAGCGATAAGAACTATGTTTTGAAAGTGCAGGCAAAAATACAGTCGCCCACAATACCTCCCAATACGTCGGCGAGCTCCACTGTTTCAATCGCAAGCATGCAAAGCAAGGTTGTGGGACAAGTTGCAATGACTGCTGCGGGATATAGGAGCGATTCTTCCGGTATTACGAATAGTGGTCCATTCCCGCCGAAAGTGAATAAACCTTCGCAATATACGATTCATTGGAATGTGACGAATTATTCTACTGATGTTCGGAACGTGGTAGTGTCTGCATACTTGCAGTCGGGGACCGTTTTTACAGGAAACGTGAGAAGTAATATAAGTACGCAGCCGACGTATAATGCGGCAACGGGGATTGTGACATGGGAGATTCCGAGTATATCGGCTACAGCAGGAGCTCTCGGCGCACCCTTAAGCGCTGTTTTTCAAGTTTCGAATACTCCGGCAATAAATCAACTGGGGCAGACGGTGACCTTGATCAGTCAAACCAATCTTCGTGCCGACGATACTTTCACTAGTTCAACACTAACTACTTCGGCAAATCAGATAACAACGTATTTACCCAAAGACGCAACCGTTGCAAACCAGGGCGGCATGGTTGTACAATAACGAAAACAAATATATATAAACAACAATGTCTGACAAGCCAGCTAATAATTCTAATTTGATGGAAAAAATTGTTTCTCTGTCGAAACGACGTGGATTTGTGTTTCCCGGTTCCGAAATTTATGGTGGCCTTGCGAATTCATATGAATATGGTCCGGTTGGAGTTGAATTAAAGAGGAATATTCAAGATGAGTGGTGGAATACGTTTGTGCGACGCCGGAGTGATATGGTTGGATTGGATTCTTCAATCATTCTTCATCCGAAAACATGGGAAGCATCCGGTCATGTGACAGGACTTGTTGATTCCATGGTGGAATGCAAAAAGTGTCACACGCGTACGCGAGCAGATCATTTGATCGAGGATCATTATGAAAAAAAGAATGAAAAAATAAGCGTTGAAGGAAAGAGTGAAAAGGAGCTTGATGATATTATCAACGAAAATAAAATAAAGTGTTCGACCTGTGGATCGTTTGATTGGACGCCAGTTAGAAAATTTAATCTTCTTTTTGAGACGCATGTTGGTATTGTTCCTGAAGCGCAATCGAAAGTATATCTTCGCGGAGAAACAGCGCAAGGAATTTTTATTGCATTCAAAAACATCATTGATTCGACGCGCGTATCACTGCCGTTTGGTGTTGGGCAATTGGGAAAAAGCTTTCGCAATGAAATCACAAAAGGAAACTTTATTTTTAGAACGCTTGAATTTGAGCAGGCTGAAATTGAATATTTCTTCGATCCTGAAACAACCGACTGGAAAGGTTTATTTGAGGCATGGAAAAACGATCTTTGGAAATTTATCACGAAGAATCTTGGCGTTCGAGAAGATTATTTGCGATGGCGCGAACACGAGGATGCTGAGCGCAGTTTTTACAGCAAGCGCACCGAAGATTTGGAATATAAATTCCCATTTGGATTTAAGGAGCTATGGGGATTGGCATATCGCACCGATTATGATTTGAAGCAGCATACGCAATTTTCTGGAGTCGATCTTTCATATGTTGATCCGGTATCAGGAAAAAAGTTTTTACCACACGTTATTGAGCCTGCAGTCGGAATAAATCGTCTTATGGCGATGGTAATGTTAAATTCGTATACTGAAGATGGTGAGCGCGTATTTTTGAAATTTCCGCCACGGCTCGCGCCTTATAAAGCAGCAGTATTTCCGCTCTTGGCGAATAAGCCAGAACTTGTTACGAAAGCGCGCGAGGTGTATGAGAAACTAAAAAAGGATTTTACTATTGCGTGGGATGATCGTGGAAATATCGGTAAGCGGTATTATGCTCAAGATGAAATTGGGACGCCGTTTTGTATTACGATTGATTTTGACAGCTTGGAGAAGGGTGACGTGACTGTTCGTGATCGCGATACGGCAAAACAAGAGCGCGTACCGATTAATGGCTTAAAAGAGTTTTTGGAAGAGAAGTTGCAGGGATAAGTTTGTTCTTTATAAAAACGTGCAGTTTTCTTTTTTCTGTCGTCCTGGGTTACGACCCAGGATCCAGATTAATTTCTTTCTTGGTTACAAAATACGAACCTGGGTTCTGAATTAAGTTCAGGACGACAGATAGAGACATGGTTGTCTAAATAATAAAAACAAATGAGCACATTTATCATCAAGGGAGAAAAGCCGCTTTACGGCGAGGTTACGCTTGCGGGCGCTAAGAATGCGGTTTCGAAGATGATGGTAGCATCGTTATTAACCGACGAACCATGTATCCTCGAAAATTTTCCCTCTATTGGCGATGTTGAGATTATCGTCGAACTTTTGGAATGCATTGGAAGTAAAATAGAAATTGCCGGTGGAACGGCGCAGATTCATACGCCTATTATAAAAAACAGTCGTGTTACCGAACTGAGTCGCAGAAACCGCATTCCGATCCTTGCGCTTGGGCCGCTTCTTGCGCGTACGGGCGAAGCAGAAGTGCCGATTTTGGGTGGTGATCAGATTGGTCCGCGTCCGGTTGATATTCATCTTGAGGCATTAGAGCGTCTTGGTGCTTCCATCGCCACAACAAAAACAGGGTATTATGCGAAAACAGATGGGCTTCATGGCGCGGATATTGAATTGCGTTTTCCGAGTGTTGGCGCAACTGAAAATGCAATTCTTACAGCGGTACTCGCAAAAGGAAAAACAACAATCAAAAATGCTGCACTTGAGCCGGAAATCATGGGCCTTATTATGATGCTTCAAAAAATGGGTGCCATTATCGAGCTTGCGCCGCCGCGCACGATTACGATTGAAGGCGTCGAAAAGCTCCGCGGCGTCACGCATCGTATTCTTCCCGATCGAAACGAAGCGATTTCGTTTGCCTGTCTCGCGCTTGGAACGAATGGAAAAATTTTGGTAAAAGGCGCTGTGCAGGAACATTTGATTACGTTTTTGAATTCGGTGCGAAGAATGGGCGCTTCATATGAGGTAATGGATGACGGCATTTTATTTTCACGTGGACAGGGGCCACTTAAAGCGATTCATATAATGACCGATACACATCCTGGTTTCATGACCGATTGGCAGCAGCCGCTCGCGGCAGTGCTTACACAGGCTGAAGGAGTTTCCACTATTCATGAAACAATTTATGAAGATCGATTTGGATATATGAAAGATTTGGTAGCGATGGGAGCCAAGATGAATGTTGAAAAGAATTGTCCAGAAGATAAACCATGCCGTTTTGGTGGAAAGGAATTTTCACATTTTGCGACAATCATTGGACCAACTGAGCTTCATAGTGCAAAACTTACTGTGCGTGATTTACGATCAGGGATGCTTGATATTGTTGCTGCATTAATGGCGAAAGGCGTTTCCGAAGTTGATGGCGTTGAAGAAATTGATCGTGGATATGAAAGAATTGATGAACGTTTGCAGAATTTAGGGGCGGAGATTTCGAGAAAAGGATAAACATAATATATTTTTTTTCATTTCTGTCGTCCAGGCACTGAATCAAGTTCAGCATAAACTCCGGCCGGGATTCATGCTCCCTCCTTTTGTATTTAAGAAAAACAATTATTAGCATGGATCTCGTTCTTTCCGTCGGGGGCGGATCCGCCCGGGCGGACACGGACGACGACAATATTTTTTTTAAATAAGAAATTCTAAGCGTTTTGACTTAATCATATATTTTGGCGTACACTGTTTCTATGCTTCGTAAAAAAATTGGTATTGATTTAGGAACGGCGAACACAGTTGTTTTTGTCCCAGGAAGAGGATTTATTATTAACGAACCAACGATCGTCGCCTTGACGCGTCCCGATAACACCGTGCTTGCGGTTGGGCTTGAGGCAAAAGAAATGATTGGGCGAACGCCGGAAGAAATTGTTGCGTATCGACCACTGAAAGACGGTGTTATTGCCGACTATTATATTACTAAAGCAATGCTTTCATATTTTATTTCGAAAGCGACAGGGTGGCTGAATATTTTAAAGCCTGATGTTGTGATTTCAGTTCCGGCTGGTATTACACAAACGGAACGTCGCGCGGTTATGAACGCAGCACGCGAAGCGGGCGCGGGGAATGCATTTATTGTTCGCGAACCAATTTTGGCGGCGCTCGGTGCTGGTATTCCTATTAATGCGCGTTCAGGAAATATGATCGTAAATATCGGCGGCGGTACCGCAGAACAAGCGGTTGTTGCGCTTGGCAATATTGTTTCATGGAACAGCTTACGCATTGCGGGAAATAAGTTTGATCAGGCGATTATGGATTACGTAAAAAAGAAATATGCGCTTGCGATTGGTGAACAGACTGCGGAAAATGTAAAAATAGAAATCGGTTCAGCGATTACGACAAAAGAGAAGATGGAATATCAGGTGCGTGGCCGCGATCTTATTACCGGACTTCCGAAGGATGTCATTATTAATTCGAATGAAATTGCGGAAGCATTGAATCCATTATTACTCGATATCGGTGCATCCATTCAAAACGTCTTCAATGAAACGCCTCCGGAGCTTGTTGCGGATATTATGGAGAAGGGGATTATTCTTTCTGGCGGCAGTGTTCAGCTTCATCATCTTCCCGAATTTTTGGAACGCTATCTTGGTGTCCAGGCGTATCTCGCCGAGGATCCGCTTTTTTGCGTTGCAAAAGGTACTGGTTTGATTTTGAATCACCTGGATACGTATAAGAGGACACTTTTGAATAAAAGATAATCAATCTTGTTTCTTTTTGTCATCCTGGCCCCGTATCGTGGTACGGGGTAAGTTCCAGCTAGGATCCAGAAAAAAGAATCAATCCTGGATCTTAGATAATCGACCCGCGCTACGCCAGGGGTTTTGGCGAGGCGAGAGACGGTTTCCAGGACGACAAAGAGAGTTTATAATTCCTCTATGCTTATCGGCCATACAAAAAATATTGATGATTTGAAATCGCTTATCGAAAGAGGCGTGCTTCCGCATGGATTTATTTTTTCCGGTTCAGCGATGGTTGGAAAAAGGACGTTTGCGCTCGCGCTCGCAAATTTCTTGGAAAATGGCGTATTTGAAACGCCAGACGAAAATCGAATTCTTCAGGATGTAAAAATTATTGACCTTGCGTCGATAAAAGCGCTTGATCCTGAATCATCGGGAAATTCTATTGGTATCGATGCGGTGCGCGAAATAAAAAATTTTCTCTCGCAGCGACCGAACGCAAGTACGCGTCGGACACTTATTATTGATGACGCGGTATTAATGACCACTGAAGCGCAGAATGCTATTTTGAAAATAACCGAAGAGCCGCCGGCATCCTCGTTACTTATTCTTATAGCATCGGATACAGAAGGATTGCTTCCGACGATTCTTTCGCGTCTGCAAAAGATATCATTTGGGATTGTTCCAGAATCAGAGATTGCAGAATGGCTCGCCCTGAGCGTAGCCGAAGGGCTTGCCCCGGATCAACAAGAGCTTTGTCGCGCGAAGTCAGTTGAGGGGCATTCAAAAAAATGTGTTATTCCATCAAAGAAAGCGGTTGATGCGGCGAAAAAATCATTTGGAAAGCCTGGTCTTGCATTGCGGTTGATATTTGATGAGGAGCTTGCAGAGAGCATTGCGAATGTTGAAAAACTTTTAAAGGCATCACCGACGGCGCGTCGTGATGTGATCAAAAAAATCATCGAGCTCGATGACTTTAATATGAGAACATTTCTTGATGCTTTTATTTTAGTACTTGCGTGGAATAATGGTATGAAAGACAAAGCCGCGCTTTGGCATAAAACAATGACGCTTTATGCGAGAATAACGGATTTTAGCTTAAATCCGCGACTGCAGCTTGAAAATCTTTTAATGGATTAGAAAATAAAAGAGGTTGTTCACATTTTTTATTTTATTCTGCTGTTGTTTTTTGCTATAATAAATCTATATGAACTCGAAAAAAGCGAAAGCTTTCATATCAAACAATCTCAAAATTCTCTCCCTTAGTATTTTTATAGGCCTCTTTGCTTGCGCCATAAGTATCTTTGCTTTCTCAAGTCCTGGATCAAATCAGCCTCCCAATGGAGGGCCTACTTTCTGGCTTTTGAATAGTACGAATATGTATTACCAAGGAGGAAGTGTTGGGATAGGGACAACAGGACCGGGAGCGCCTTTGAATATAGTTTCTAATGACTCTTGGGCAGGCTTTGAGATGGATTCATATCAACCAAGTGGAAAATATAATGGAATTATTCAGATGTCAGCACGAGGAACCAGTGTTTCTCCATTGGCGACGCAAAGTGGTGACCTGTTAAGTTTTTGGCGCATGAATGGACATAGCGGAAGTGGACAAGTGGTTGGAGCACAGATTTCTGCATATGCCGCAAACAACTTCACAACATCAAGTTCACCAAGTGGTTTAATATTTGCTACTACGCCAGCTGGAAATATCAGCACTGTTGAACGTATGCGCATTGATCAGTCGGGCAATGTCGGCATCGGGACGACGGCGCCAGGTCAGAAGCTTTCCGTTGCCGGAACTATTGAATCGACATCGGGTGGAATAAAATTTCCTGATGGAAATACTCTTAGTGGTATTAGTTACGCTCAACTGGAAGCTAATGGGCAAACATTTACTGCTGATGCTTGGACGCCTATAAACTGGGTAGGTTCTTCCATAAATAGCGGCATAACGGTTTCTGGAACCAATATAACATTTACTCAGGCGGGAATATATAGAATTACCACAATGTATAGAACCTCGGGTTATGACGTTTGGACTGCTACAAGACTATATGGTGATGGTTCAGTAAGGGGGACGAGTTCTGGATATGGTGACGGTGTTGCGATGCCATCCGTGGTTGATTTTTTTGCGAATGTAGCCAATCCAGCGGCTACATATCAAATTCAAGTTGGTAGGCTTAGTGTTGGAGTTTCGATTGCTTCTCCGGGAACTATTGCTGGACAGACCCCATATGCTGTTGTGGGGACGATAGAAAAGATTAAATGACATAAAACAAAATCCCTTTCGGGGTTTTGTTTTATTCGCTTATTACTCCGTCGAAGTGGTCGTTTGTGTCGGCGAGTGCATCCGCTTTTGTCGGATGAACGGTGCCGTCCTTGTGATCGGGAGGGGAGTAGATGGTATAAAGCTTCAGTACTTTATCAGGTGATGTATTTTTTATATTGTGCTCGGCGCCGGCTGGAACGGTAACAGAAAACCCGTCGCCAATCGGATGCTCAACACCATCAATGACGGCAATGCCAACACCTTCCTCGATGCGGAAAAACTGATCGAGCGTATTATGTACTTCGCTTCCGATTTCTTCTCCGGGAAGCAAACTCATCAAAACGAGCTGGCTGTTTTTTGCGGTGTAGAGTACTTTTCGGAAATAAGCATTTTTCTTTGCCTCTTCTTCGATGTTTATAACGTATCCTTTCATATTTTTGAAATTATTTTTGTTGTAACCACGACCTTTTATAGAATTATAGCATAAGTTTTATTTTCGTTATCTTTTTCTGTCATAGTCCCGCTTGGCAGGACTACTCATGCTTCAATAATTTTAATTTTTCAAAGCACGGATCCTGACCTCCGTCAGGATGACAGACGGATTCAGGTTTATCCCCATATCTTTCTTCTTACTCCCTCCTAATCCCTGTTATAATAAAAGTAATGAACTCGAACAAAGCGAAGGCTTTTATCTCTTCAAATCTCAAGCTTCTCTCCCTTAGTATCATAATAGGTCTCTTTGCCTGCGCCATAAGTATCTTTGCATTTTCAAGTCCTGGATCAAATCAACCCCCAAACGGAACACCAACTTTCTGGTTTCTGAATGGAGCCTCTATGTATTACTCAGGAGGTAATGTGGGAGTGGGAACGAGTAGTCCGACAATTGGTAAGCTTTCGGTTAATGGGGTCGGAGTCGCTGGTGGGTTTAATCAGAATTGGAATATCAGTACAATACTTGATCTTGACGCGAGCGC
>CAIWCR010000040.1 GCA_903911245.1 uncultured Parcubacteria group bacterium
GCAACAAAATTAAACATCATTGGTGATATCCAACTACAAAGAAGCACCAGCTCAAGTGATGCAGCAATTAACTTCGGAAGCAATGCAAATAACTATATCTATGGTGGTAATAGCTCTAATGTCATGGCATTTGCTACTAATAACGTTGAACGATTAAGAATCGGTGCCACAGGAGGCCTTTCTCTCGGTAATGGCTATGTTTCAACAGATCCTGGATCGGGCAATATGATAATAAGTGGCAATGTGGGAATAGGGATGGCGACGCCAGCGTACAAGCTTGATGTGAGTGGCACGATTAATGCAACGGGGCTTTCTATAAATGGGATAGCGATAAGCTCTCCGGTGCAGCGTGGTAGTCAACAATTTACATCATCTGGAACTTTTACGGTGCCTGCTGGCGTGACACAGGTTTTGATTTCGGGATCGGGCGGCGGTGGTGGTTCTGGGGCTGGCTATTCTGCGTGGTGTGGAGACGAACAGGGCACTGTAACTCGTATCGGAGGGAATGGTGGTGGCGCAGCAGCTGTTATTTCTCAATCTGTTACTGGTTTAACTCCTGGACAACAAATCACGATTACTATCGGGAATGCAGGAGTTGCGGGAGGAGTTGGAGGAACAACTTCTTTTGGTTCTTTTCTTTCTTTGATTGGAGGAAGGGCTGGCGGAAATACAACGGGCTCTTGTTATTACGCTGCTAATGGTGCCGGGGGTGCTGCTGGAGGAGCTGGTGGGTTGGGTGGGGATGCCGGAGGAACTACTTTTTTTAGTGGTGCTGGATATGGAACGGGTGGTCCGGCAAATAGTACTGCTGGAAAGCCGGGTTTTTTAGTTGTCGAATGGTGATAGAATTTTCAGTTTATAAAAATTTTACAAGTGACCGCGGATAATAATAGATGATTATGGTATAATTATTTGCGATGACACTTCTTATTAAGAATGTTCGTATTTTGGGCGGAGCGCAATCATTTTATTCGCGCTTTGGGTTGTCTCGTGAAAACATAACCGAGTCGGAAAAGCTTTTTGATGTTTTTATAAATCGTGATCGTATTTCCGCGATAGGAAATTTTCCGAATAAAAGAGCAGCGACTGTTTTGGACGGCATGGGTGCTTATTTGAGTCCGGGGTTTATCGATGTAAATACGAGCTCGGATCATTACTTTACTCTTTTTGATTATCCAAGTCAGGACGACTTTTTAAAACAGGGGGTGACGACCATCATGGGCGGTATGCGTGGATCATCACTTGCGCCGCTTTTGTATGGAAGCTTGGAGTCTATACAAAAATGGACAAATGATAAAAATCTCAATGTTAACTGGCACACGGTTGCCGAATTTCTGAAGGCGATTGATCGGCGCGCACTTGGCGTAAACTTTGGAACGATGGCGGGCTATGGTACTATCCGCCGCGCCATCACCGGTAATTCGTTGCGTAGTCTTACCAAGAACGAAGTTAGTGTTTTTTCTGGTCTTTTGGAAAAAGCGATGCAAGAAGGGGCGTTTGGACTTTCGACGGAAATTGATCACGTTCATACAAAAAAGATTGCATATCCAGAAATAAAATCGCTTGCGAATATCACACACAATACCCACGGCGTATATGCAGTGAGTCCATCGGATTTTGTTCCTCTCTCTGACTCCATTATTGAAGCGACACGCCTTTTGAAAGAATTTGATATATCCATCCTTGCTAATCATTTTGTGCCGACAAAAAATAAGAGCGTCGAATACGAAAAGGCATTGATGGCAATAGAAAACCTTTCTGATGAAGCCAATTTCCATTTTGATGTCTGTCCGTTTTCGACAACATTGATGCCGTTGCACTCTTTTCTTCCTTTATGGATTCAAAAGGATGGACAGGACTCTATTTTGCCCAATATAAAAGACGAATGGATGTTTCCGCGTATAGTAAAGGATATGCCACTGATTGATGAGGATAATTTCGTCGTTGCGCATGCTCCTGGTAATGATTTTCTTGTGGGACGTACCCTTCGCGATATAAAAGAAATGTATGAAGTAAAAGATGCGCGCGAAGCACTTTTGCACTTCATGGTGGCGATGGAACTTCGTGGCGCAGCGTTTTATAAAAATATTGACGAGGACTTGCTTCGGAAAGCGATTTTGAGCAAACGAAGTCTTATTGCATCCGATGCGCCGAGTTTTGATGCGGCGAAAAGGGGAATACAGCTAAAATCGGAACGGACAACAGATACGTTTTTGAAGTTCCTTTCTCTTGTTGAAAAAGAAGGTATTATGCCGCTTGATGCTGCAATACGAAAGATAACGCAAATACCGGCGCAGAAATTCGGTCTTTCTGGTCGTGGTGAAATAAAGGAAGGTAATTTTGCTGATCTTGTTTGTTTCAGGGATGCCAATGTGAAGTTTACTGTTGTGAACGGAAGAGTGGCCGTAAAAGATGGTGCGTTTCAAAATATTTTCGCGGGACATGCGCTTCGCCATATCTAAAATTATCCACACCCATAATAATCAATGAATTTTTCCAAAAAAGGACATGCCCCGGATTATTTTTTGATGGCGCTCGTGCTCGCGCTTACTGTTTTTGGCTTTGTAATGCTTGCATCAGCATCATCGGAACTTGGGAAAATACAGTTTAACGACACGTATTATTATTTGAAACATCAGATTACGTATGGTCTTACGGTTGGCCTTCTTGGTTTTTGTGTTGGATATTTTTTTTCATATCAACGATTGAAAAAGTTTGCACTTCCACTTCTTATTGTGAGCGTTATTTTTCTTGCGCTTGTTTTTTCCAAATTTGGTTTTATGTTGAATTACACTAATCGATGGTTGCGTCTTGGCCCGATACAATTCCAGCCCGCCGAACTTTTGAAATTTACCTATCTCACCTATCTTGCCGCGTGGCTTAGTAATACAAAACTAAAACGGGAATCGAGTTTTCGCACGGGACTTTTGCCATTCCTTATTGTTTCCGGGATTATTGCCACATTGCTCATTCTTCAGCCGGCAACGAGCACCGTTGCCATCCTTCTTGGATCAGGATTAGTTGTATATTTCATGAGTGGTGCGCCGATAAAATATATCATTGGAACGATACTGATTGGCCTTTTTATCGTAAGTGCTGTGATCTTTGTCACGCCATATCGCCGCGCTCGAATCACGGGATTCCTCAATCAAGGCCAGAATACACAAGGACAGAATTACCAGGTGAATCAAGGATTGATTGCGCTTGGATCGGGCGGATTTGCTGGTGTCGGATACGGAAAATCAGTAACAAAAACAGCATATCTTCCGACGCCAATCGATGATTCAATTTTTGCTGTGATTGGCGAGGAGCTTGGCTTTGTGGGTGTCAGCACGCTTATTGTCCTTTTCTTTCTTTTTACCTTTCGTCTTTACTGGCTTGCAAAGAAAACAGGGGATCATTTTGGGCGACTTCTTTTGATTGGCTTTGGAACCGTCATCGCATTTCAGGCTTTTGTGAACATGGCCGCTATTTCCGGAATAATACCACTTACGGGTGTGCCATTGCCGTTTATAAGTTATGGTGGCACGGCACTGGCAGTTTTTCTTACCATGAGTGGCGTCGCGCTTAATGTAACGAAATACAATTAAGAAATTTTGACATATAATATAAGAAAGCTATTATGCAAAAAATACGAATCGTTTTAACAGGGGGAGGAAGTGGGGGACATATCTATCCGCTGCTTGCGGTCGCCGAAGATATTCAGAAATGGGCAACTGAGTCTAAAAACAATGTTGCAATAACCTATATGGGTCCGAAGGATAATTATGCAGATCTTTTTATTGGGCGCGGCATTGTCGTGAGCAGTATTGTTTCGGGAAAAATAAGAAGATATTTTTCATTTGAAAATTTCCTCGATATTCCAAAGTTTTTTATCGGTTTTTTTGAAGCGTTTTTCAAGCTTTATTTTATAATGCCGGACGTTGTGTTTTCGAAAGGAGGTACTGGTGCACTTGCGGTTGTTCTTGCGGCACGTTTTTATCAAATTCCGGTTGCGATTCATGAGTCGGATGCAAAGCCTGGTCTTACCAATCTTGTATCGTCGCGTTTTGCGCAAAGAATTTTTGTAAGCTTTCCCGACGCCGCGGCATATTTTGATCCGAGTAGAACTGAAGTTACGGGAACGCCTGTGCGCAGCGAGCTTTTAGAAAACCGAAATACAAAAGATGCGGCATGTGAAACGCTTGGGTTTTCATCATCGATGCCACTCATTTTCGTTTATGGAGGATCGCAGGGTTCGGCAAGGGTGAATAATTGCATTCTCGAAAATCTTGAAGAACTTATAAAGGAAACGCAGATTCTGCATCAAACTGGCGTGGCAAATTTTAAAGAAGTGGAAAGGCTTTCGCGAGCAGCGCTTCTCGAAGCCGAATTCAAAAATCGTTATCAAGCGATGGCGTATCTTACCGACAATCTTCGTGCCGCATTCGATGCCGCTGATCTTATCGTTGCGCGCGCGGGAAGCGCTACGCTTTTCGAAATTGCTTCATTTGGAAAACCAGCAATCCTTATTCCGCTTACCGAATCGGCAAATGATCATCAAAGAGCAAATGCTTATGACTTTGCGAAAAACGGCGCAGCGGTTGTTATTGAAGAATCAAATCTTTTGCCTGGGATTTTTGTAAATGAGATAAGGAATATTCTTTCTAATAAAGCGACACAGGAAAAAATGTCAGTGGCAGCGAAAAAGTTTTTTGTTCCTGATGCAACTGATAAAATAGGAGAGGCACTTTTGAAAATGGTAGTTGGGGAATAAAATGAAAAAAATATCGAACAATATCAAAATTCTTTTCCTTAGTATTATTATAGGCTCAAGCGCCTGCATGATTGCTGTCTTTGCATTCTCAAGCCCTGGATCCAATCAACCTCCCAATGGTAATCCTACCTTCTGGCTTCTGAATGGAACTTCTATGTATTACTCAGGAGGAAGTGTGGGGATAGGAACGAATAATCCTTATGGTGTGCTTAATCTAACCGGTGGAAACACTCTCTCCTCATTTACTGGCACATCTACTGGCATGCTCAAGCTTCAAAGCCCTACTACGGCCGTTGGTCAATGGATAGCTCTCGATTTTCAACAATATGCGGGCTCATTGGCAACTGCAAGAATTGCCGAACGTATTACATCGGGAGGGAGCTATTTAGACTTTGGTACTTCAAATTCCTGGGGTAGTGGAATTACGAATCAAGCAATGACGATTGATATGAATGGCAATGTCGGTATCGGGGCGACAACACCAGGAGCAAGCTTAGAAGTTAAAGGAACAATGAAGATTTTTGGAGCGTGGTCATCGTATAGTCCTGGCACTGTCTATCAAGCACCAACTGATGGTTTTGTAGTAGCTGCGTTATTCGGAAATTCTGCATGGGGCAATATAATGGGATATACCGACAGTAATAATCCTCCCACAACATTAAGATGTGCTGCGTCTCAAGATTATCAAAGAACGGGCGCTGATAGGAATAGTTTTACTATGCCCGTTAGAAAAGGTGATTATTGGTTAGTTAATTCTTCTATTGGACCAAATGGTTCGGTATCGATTTATTGGATGCCGCTGGGAACGTAATTAATAAAAACATAAGTAAATAAAGTTTTATTTAAACTTTTTAGGCATGGCCAAGAATTTCAAAATTATTGTTTTCAGTATTGTGATAGGCTTATTTGCTTGCGCTATAAGCATTTTTGCATTCTCAAGCCCTGGATCCAATCAACCTCCCAATGGTAATCCTACCTTCTGGCTTCTGAATGGAACTTCTATGTATTACTCAGGAGGAAGTGTGGGGATAGGAACGACAACGCCAAGCTCTCAATTAGAACTTACTAATACTATTGCGTCACCAGGTATGGGAGAGGCAGCTGGTCTTGGTCAACTAAAATTGGACAATGGTGTAACTGCACTATCTAGTGTTGGTGGAATTGAATTTAAAGTTGCTGGAGATTCAAATGGTTATGGCTCTAAAATACAAGCACTAAATTCGGGAGGCTCGCAATTAGTATTTGCTGGTAGGCAGGGAACTAGTACATGGAGTGAATACATTCGAATAGCGGCAGGTGGCAATGTTGGAATAGGGATAGCAACGCCAGGAGCAACGTTACAAGTAAAAGGAACTATGCAAATATTTGGCACGCGAGTAGATGACTCCTCGAATTATGGAGCGCAGCAAGCGCCCTCGGATGGATTTGTTTCTGCCTATCTTGATGTTAGCGACGCCGGTTATTGCGTGTATTATGCAAATGGCTATACCGATAGTAGTTCTAATCCAACAACTATAGTTGCTGGAGCCACTTATCAATTTACTCCAAGCTACAGTTCAAGAAATTATGAAAGTTTTATAATGCCGGTTAGAAAAGGCGATTATTGGAAAGTTGTTCCAGCTAATAGTTACGGATCGTGTACGGTAAATAGTTTTAAAGTTTATTGGACTCCATTAGGAACGTAATCTACGTTTATTACTCATATCGCAACGCTTCAATTGGGTTTTTTCGCGCTGCTTGGCGAGCGGGGTAAATTCCAAACACCATGCCGGTTATTGTTGAAACGAGCACTGCTAAAAATACAGCAGAGAGAGGAAGCTCAAAACTCCATCCAGAGATAAAATTCGTTAGAATGAGATATGCCGCACCGACGATAAGCGCGCCAAAAGCAACGCCGATAACGCCTCCAAGAAATGTAAGCGTTACTGATTCGACAAGAAATTGCTGAAGAATATCGTTTTCTGTTGCGCCAACTGCTTTTCGTAATCCGATTTCACGTGTTCGTTCAACCACTGATACAAGCATGATATTCATAATGCCAATGCCGCCGACAACAAGCGAGATGGATGCGATGGCAGCTAAGAAAAGCGTCATAACCGATGTAATACTACCAAGAACGGCGAGAATGTCTTCTTGAGTTTCAATAGTGAAATCATCTTTGTTGGGATCGGTAATGCCATGATTTTGCCGCATGACGGAGGTAATACGGGATTTTACAAAATTTACATCGTAGGCAGCATTAGCTTGGATAACGATACTTTGGAAGTAATTGATGCCGAGCATTTCACCTTGTGCAACGGTGATAGGAATAAGAACAAGATTGTCCTGGTCAATGCCGAAGGCGCCCGTACCCTTCTTTTCAAGAACGCCAACAATGCGGAATGTCGAATTTCCAAGTCGAATCGATTTATTAATGGGATTGATGTTTTGTCCAAAGAGCGTTTCCGCAAGCGCTGAACCAATGACGGCAACATGATTTGAAGAATCAACGTCGTCTTTTACGAATGGATATCCTTTCTGTGTTTTATAATTTAAGACACTGAAAAAATCGGCGGTTGCGCCTTCATAGGTAACACGCACATCGTTATCGCCATAAACGACATCTGCTTGGCCGCGTACTTGGGGAACGGCGGCATCGATTGATGGTTCGCGTTTTAATGCATCGATATCTTGCTGTCTGAGGCTCGTAATAACGATTCCTTGTGATGCAGCAGGGGATGAAAGTCGTCCATTGGTACTTCCTCCCGGAATAATGAAAACAAGATTTGATCCGACGCTTTGTACCTGATTAAGAATATAGTCTTGTGCCGATTGACCGATTGACATAAGAATAATGACCGAAGCAATACCAATCACAATGCCAAGCATCGTAAGCGCTGAACGAAGCTTTCCGTGTTGGAAAATACCGACTGCTGATTTTAATGAATCTTTTATTTTCATTTGAAAAATTCTCCTTTTGATCTTCTTACTTTTCCGACCGGTGCATCGCTTTCAACGAGGCCATCTTTGAGACGAATAATGCGATTGGCAAATTCAGCAGTATATGTTTCATGCGTGACAAGAATTATAGTGTGCCCTTTGTCATTAAGATTGTCCAAAATATCCATGACTTGCGCGCCTGATTTTGAATCAAGGTTTCCTGTAGGTTCATCGGCAAAAATAACATTCGGGTTATTCACAAGCGCCCGAGCGATGGCAACGCGTTGTTTTTGTCCGCCGGAGAGCTTTCCAGCCTCCGTATAAAGCTTTTCTTCAAGTCCTACTGAACGGACGGCATCTTCTACCATTTTTTTTCGTTGGGATATTGCAATGTCCGAATAAATCAAAGGTATTTCAACGTTTTCATAAACGGAAATGCGAGATAGGAGATTAAATGATTGAAAAACAAAACCCATTTCTTTATTTCGCACTCGAGCAAGTTCGATGTCGGTCATGTCGTCGATGCTTTTTCCGAAAAAAGCGTAGCGTCCAGCAGTTGGTCGATCAAGAAAACTTAAAATATGGAGCAATGTTGATTTTCCCGAACCCGATGGTCCGATAATGGAAACAAATTCTCCTTTTTCTATTTTGAACGAAATGTCTTGAAGAGCGGCAGTTTCATTGCCGTCGTCGTTATATGTTTTTTCGAGATTGGAAACTTCAATCATGTTTATTTTAGAGAAGGCGTGGATCCCGGATGGCCGAAGACGGCTTCCGGGATGATTTGGCGTACCGCCAAATCACTTTAATCCGATATTTATTACTTGTTCTCCGTCGTTAACTCCTGAGAGAACTTCGACATTGCCCGATTGATCTCGAATACCAAGTGTTACCGATTTTTGCACTACTATTCCGTTATCAAGCGTCTTTATAAAAGTGCCAGCATCGGTTTGAAGAATGGCATATTGGGGTAAAATAACCACATTATCTTTTTTCTGTGTTGCGATACTGAGATTGGTTGTTAAGCCGCTCTTTATGCGTGAATCGGCTTTTTTGAATGAAACTTTAATTTTGTAATCAACCACGCCGTTTATTAATGTTTGAGCTGGATCGATATAAAACAGTATTCCATCGAATGTTTCTCCGGGGAATGCATCAATTGTCATTGCCACATTATCGTTTACGCTTACTTTGCCAATGTCGACTTCCGGAACTTGGGCATCGATTTCGAGATTGGTATCAGAAATAATTGAGACAAGCGAGGTTCCTGGTGAAGCAATTTGTCCAACTTTGGCATCTTGTTTTGTTATGACGCCGGAAACAGGTGCTATCATTGATGCTTTTTGAATTTTTACATTGATGCTTTGTACGGTTGCTTGAGCTTGTTCTACTTGTGCCGCTTGTGCCGCAATGTCATCTGCGGTTGATCCGGCGAGTTTGAGATTAAGCTGCGCTTGAAGTTGTTGTATGGTTATTTTTTGTGAAGAAAGATTTTGTGTTGCGGTATTTGCATTTACTGCTGCGACATTAACTTCGTTTTGTGCTGTTGTGATATTGGTCTTATAGGTATTGGCAAGCGTGGTATTAAGATTGGTCGCAGCAACAATGACCGTAGAAGCGCTATCAAGGAGGCGCTTGATTGCCAAAAGGTGATTCGATGCGCTCAAAAGATCCTTTTCGAGCGTTGACGAGCTTGATGTAGAAGAAATATTTGAAAGTTCACTACTCCATACATTCAATTCATTTGATGCTTGTATGCGGCGAAATTGTATATCATTGAGAGCTTGGGAATCGCTTACGGGAAACGTGAGTTGGGGATTATTCGTTTCTGGATTAGTGAAAAAGGATGCTAATTGATTGCGGACAGCATCATTGGCCTTTGAATAGCTATCAGCAAAGATATTATTCACGTTTGAATACATATTATTGAGGTCCTGTTGAGCTTTTGCGAGCGAAACGCGAGAAACCTGTATATCTTCGGGTGTCGCTCCTGCATGAAGCGCTTGAAGCCTTGCCTTTTGTGAATCGGTATTTGCTTGCGCTTGTTGAAGCTGAGCTTCGAGATCTCTGGTGTCGATTTTTGCAATAATATTACCAGCACCTACATGATCGCCAACGTTATAATGCGTGGCTGTAATTGTTCCACCGCTTTCAAAGGCGAGCGAAACATTAGTTACGGGCGTTGTGTTTCCCGTCACACTTACCACCTCCGTGATCGATCCGCGATGTGCGGCGACAAATTGATATTGATTATTGTTATTCCTTGTTGAAAAATAAAAAATTGCCCCAAGAATAATGATAACAACAAGTGCAATGCCTTTTTTTGATTTTATAAACGTAATTATATTGATAGCTTTATTTTTCATACCTTCTATTATATCACACAATATATGATTGTGTTATACTGAATACATGAAAATCGAATGGAATAAAGTCACATGGTATTCAAAGTATTTGGCGCTCGCGCTCTTTGTTGCGCTTCCGTTTATTGGTTTTTATTTTGGCAAAGCGTATGAAGAAATTAAGTGGCTTTCGAGTGATGCCAGTATTTTGGCGAAAAGCGTGGTAAAGACGAGTTATTATGATAATGTTTCTGAATGGCAAACCGATGCTAATAATAATGATTTTAGTATCGCATATCCTATAGATTTTCAGACGGATGATAATCATTCAACCGCTCCTATTGATGATTGGCGTATAGGAACGACGGGCGGTCAGGGATTGAAACTATTTACTTTGACTATTCCTAAGGTTTTTGAGCCGCAGACGAATTTTGATGAAGCAGTGCTTAGTGTTGGTATGAGTAATAATAAAAAAGCGATCACTGACTGTCTGGCTTATGAAATAGGCGATGGTATTACCGCAACATCAACAGCGATGATCGATGAGAATCTTTTTATTGTTTTTCATTCTGCTGATGCCGGTGCCGGTAATTATTATGAAACAACAAGTTATCGCACCATCCATAATGGAGCGTGTTATGCCCTTGAATACACCATTCATTCTTCACAGATTGCGAATTATCCTGCGTCATATAATCTTTACCAATTCGACAAAGCAAAAATTCAGGATGTGCTTGATCGCGTTGTGAATACATTTAAATTTAGTAATTAATTTATTAATATGAAAAACTTGAGAGCATCCGCTCGTGGCGGAAAGAAGACGGCACAAAAAGGATGGGCAGTTGCAGTTGTTATTTTTATGATTTTTATGATGATTCTTTGGGCAGCAGGCGGAGTTTTGTCGGCATTTTCGAATCAATCCTCACAACCGCAAGCGGTGACGCAGGAAACAAATCCGCCGACAGAAGTAATTCCTTTTACTCCATTAATTTCAGGGTTGGAAGCAATTCAAAAGGGGACATGCCGGACAAATTCAATCGCTGCCCCGTATCGCGCGGACGCATGGCGCTGCATGGTGGGGAATAGCATTTCTGATCCATGCTTCGAAATTTCGAATTCGAAAAACTTGTTCTGTAATATAGATCCGACAAATTCCGCTTCGACCTCGTCATTTGTGCTTCAGCTTGATAAGCTGCTTCCTAAGTCGGAAGTGCCGACTTCTACGCCATCAAATTGGGCATGGGCGATTTTACTTAATGATGGAACCTATTGCACGCCATTTACCGGTACGAGGCCATTTTCTTCAACTGGAGAGGCTGCCTATTATAGCTGTAGCTCCAAGAATCCATCCGAGGAATTGATTTTTGGTGATCTTAATAATTCGAGTACTGTTTGGACTGCCTCAATTGGAACGCTTTCAAAAGCTACTTCGACTTTCCCACCCGCAATCGAATCGTTACAGAACTTGCCCATTAAGACCGTTTGGCAATAGGGACTACGCTCTTCGTTTTGAAATGAGGGAGTCTCTTAGCTCCTTTCAAAACAAAAACGCTCCATTGGTGCAGAAATAGAGAATTGCGCCTTCCTTTGTCATTCCGGGCTTGCTATGCCCTGTCATAGCGCTTCGCGAAGGAGGGACCCAGGTTCTTTTTTATGAAATTAAGAAAATTTGAATTAATTCTGGATCCTGCCTGCTCCGGACAAGGCGTCGGAGGATCAAGTCCAGGATGACAGAGAATACTTATTAACATCTCTTTTCTCTTGCCCCTCTATTCTCTGTTATAATAGAAAATAATGAATCTGAAATCAGCAA
>CAIWCR010000041.1 GCA_903911245.1 uncultured Parcubacteria group bacterium
AAAAAGAACTTCTTTCTTTGTTTTTTTGTCAGGTCGGACTCCTATTAAGATATAATCACTACCAAATCGATCGCCAAGCTCGAGAAGGCCAAGAAATGGGCCGTTTGTCACGCTGCGATTTAAGAACAATACAAAACGACGATATGGTCCTTTCCACGGCTTGTGCAAGAAAATAATCAATGGCTTCTCGTCGGAAACCATTGTTGTCGCATATTGCTTTACGAAACAAAGCGTATGCTCTAGTGTTGGAGGGAGAAGCCCGCTCTCACTGAGGGCTTTTAGGCCATCTTCCTCATTAAAAAAACGTTTCGGATTTACGAGAACGAGATCCTCTTCTCTTAAAATTCCATCCGACTTGAATGGAAAATTCATAGAATTAATACATTCATCAAATGGGATCTTGATCTCTCTTAACTTCACTACTGCCTGATCGGTGTCCCCGATTTCACCAGTCCTCACTGGAAAAACAGATTGTGAAAAAATAGAAATACTGCTTTTCATATGAAGCCCCTCCCTGCCATTCCACCGTTTAATCTCTGGCGGATTATAGCTTCCAATTCACGGTCGTTCACGAGCTGAAAGCTATAATCGCGCGCTAATTCTGTTATAAAAGAGCATTACAATTATAATACATGAACCGGAGATAGTCAATGAAATAACAGTGGACTTTTCCCGCTCTTGGTGTTATAAATTAAAATAGTTATCCCCTTTTGCATAAAGGGGTTTTGAAAAATAAAAAGAAAGAAGGGGAAATAGATGGGAAAGGGAAGGAAGCTAAAAATATTTTCAGGAACAACCAGTGTATCACTAGCTCAAGAAGTTTGCGAAATACTTGATATACCACTCGGAACGGTCGATCTTGGCAGATTCCGCGATGGCGAAATCCATACTCAGCTACTCGAAGACGTTCGCGAGGCGGATGTCTTTATTATCGGCTCAACTTCTCCACCGGCAGAAAACTTCTTTGAAATGGGCCTTCTTACCGACGCCGCTCGCCGCTCATCGGCCGATCGCATTACCATCGTCCCGACGTACCTCGGATACAACCGACAAGACAGAAAAGACTGCCCAAGAGTTCCTATTAGTGCAAAATTCGCAATCGACGTATTGACTATCGCCAATCCAAACCGGGCGCTACTCGTAGAGCTTCATTCAGAAGTGACGATGGGGTTTTTCAATAACAACATCGTCGTCGACCATCTGTATGCTTCAATTTCAAGCATTCCATATCTTAAAAAAATGCTTGGAGAGGAAAGATTTATCGTTGCATCCCCAGACAAAGGCGGCATTCCCAGAGCAAAGGCATATGCAAAACGACTCAATAATGGGAAATATGTGGTATTCGATAAAACCCGTCCTGAATTTGGCGCTATCGATGAAGACTCCATAATAATCATAGGAGATGTTAAGGGTTATAATGTGCTCTTTGTTGATGATATCGCCGACTCCGGCAAGACCCTTATCGCTAACGCAAAAGCCGCTAAAGCGGCTGGTGCGTGCAAAATTTATGCCTATGCCACACACTTTCTTGGCTCTGGCGGCGCGATCGCAAAATTCGACGAGAGCTTAATCGACGAACTCGTGATAACAAACACAATTCCGCATTCCGCGGAAGAACTGAAAACAAGTCGTATAAAAGTCACGACGCTCTCAATTGCATCTCTCCTTGCAAAAGCTATTAGAAGGATCCATGACGGAGACTCATTAACGTCGCTCTTTCTTCCTAAGTAGTATTTCATTTAAAAACCGCATGGCTCGCCCAGCGGTTTTTTATTTTTTGACTTTTTTGTCATCCTCCCGCCCTCGACCACAATTAAGGGCGGGTCTGATCAAAAAATGACAATTGTAATTTATAACGATAAAAACTTCTTGACTTGTCCAACATCAGGAGTAAAGTTTGGTAGTAGAACCCATCTCAAAAGTAGGTGCTTGGATATCATGAGGAATTTTCGAGCGAGAGCCAGAAATTTCGAAGAGGAATACAGGACAGTATTTCGATGAGAAATTTATAGCTCGGAGCCGAAAATAACCATGAGAGCAAAATAATCTACTTTTGAGATGGGTTCTGAATACCCCTAGGGACCGCCCGAGGGACATATTTGCGTTCAATGGATTTCAAGCTTATATCAGAGAATATCCCGGCCGGCGATCAGCCGACGGCAATAAAAAGCCTGGTAGCGGGCATTAAACAAGGTATTCATGACCAGACTCTTTTAGGCGTCACGGGATCCGGAAAAACATTCACCATTGCAAACGTAATCCAAGAATTGAATGTCCCCACGCTTGTTATCGCCCACAACAAAACACTGGCAGCGCAATTATGCAACGAATTTCGCGAACTCTTTCCGAATAATGCCGTCCACTATTTCGTATCCTACTACGATTATTATCAGCCGGAAGCATATATGCCGACAAGTGACACCTACATTGCCAAGGAGGCAATGATCAATGACGAAATCGATCGACTCCGCCATGCCGCAACATCATCACTCCTCATACGCCATGACGTCATTGTTGTTGCCTCCGTATCATGCATTTATGGACTTGGCGCGCCAGATGCATACCGCGAAAACATTCTCCATTTCAAAGTTGGTGATAAAGTAAATCGCAAAGAACTTTCACAAAAACTGATTCAAATACAATTCAAGCGCACCAATACTGATTTGAAACGCGGCACATTCAGATTGCGCGGCGAAAACTGGGAAATCATGCCGCCAAACGAAGAGATCATTTACAACCTACGAGTGGAAAACGGAGCAATCGCGGAATTGTTTGCCGTCGATCCAGTTGTCGGTTTTCAACCAGGAAAAACTCAATCCGTAGAAGAAGTAATCGTATCCCCTGCCCGCCACTTCATTACACTTGGTCCGAGCAGAGAAAAAGCAATTATAGAAATCGAACAAGAATTAAAAATCCAACTGCAGCTTTTTGAGAAAGAAAAAAAATATCTGGAAGCAGAGCGCCTGGAGCGCCGCGCACGTAATGATATTTCAATGATCCGCGAAATCGGCTACTGCAATGGCATCGAAAACTATTCCCGACCTCTTTCTGGTCGCAAACCAGGAGAACCGCCAGCAACGCTTCTCGACTACTTCCCGAAAGACTTCATGATGGTCATTGATGAATCACATGTCACGCTCCCACAACTGCAAGGAATGTACGAAGGCGACGCATCAAGAAAAAGAACGCTGATTGATTACGGTTTCAGGCTTCCCTCAGCCGCTGATAACCGCCCACTTACATTCAAAGAATTCGAGTCACGCAGACCACAGACGATTTATACATCTGCCACGCCAGGGCCCTATGAACGAAAAGTTAGCGAAAAAATAGTGGAACAAGTGATTCGCCCCACAGGACTCATCGATCCGCTCATCACTATTCTTCCGGCAAAAGGCCAAGTAGAAGATCTTATTCCACGACTCAAAGAGCGCGTCGCAAAAGGAGATCGCGTACTCGTTACCACGCTTACTAAAAAAATGGCAGAAGATCTTTCCGCATATTTAGAAGAGTTGGGCGTGAAAGTAAATTATCTCCATAGCGACGTCAAAACAATGGATCGCATTAAAATCCTTACCGGACTGCGCAAAGGATCAAAGAATGGAGGCTTTGATGTAATTGTCGGCGTAAACCTTTTGCGCGAAGGATTAGACTTACCTGAAGTTTCACTTATTGCTATCATGGATGCCGACAAAGAAGGATTTCTACGAAGCGAAACATCACTTATTCAAACTATCGGCCGCGCGGCGAGAAACGTAAACGGCGAGGTATTAATGTATGCCGATCGCATTACCGGATCCATTGAACGTGCCATGAAAGAAACTGAACGAAGACGAATAATACAGCTTGCATACAATAAAAAACACAACATCACGCCACGCACCATTATAAAGGCTATTACCGACATTCTTCCCAGTATCGAAAAAACCTTAGAGCTTGAGTCAGGACCATTGCCAAAAAACAAGACTGAAATGCAGAAATTGGCAAAAATCAAAAAACAAGAAATGCGCGAGGCTGCAAAACGATTGGATTTCGAACTTGCTGCAATATTGCGTGATGAATTGCGAATAATAGAAGAAAAGTTGATAAAAAAGGCTGTCGTGAAAAAAAAGAATAAATCAAAAACATGATCGACAAGATAATCATAAAAGGAGCGAGGGAGCATAACCTCAAAAATATCAATCTCGAAATACCGCGCGGCAAGATGGTCGTCTTTACTGGTCTTTCTGGATCAGGCAAATCATCGCTCGCATTCGACACGATATTCGCCGAAGGCCAACGCCGCTATATCGAATCTTTATCAGCGTATGCCCGACAATTTTTGGGTCGCCTTGATAAACCGGATGTTGATGAAATTGAAGGTCTCTCCCCTGCTATTTCAATAGATCAAAAAGCTCATTCATCCAATCCGCGTTCGACCGTCGCAACCATCACCGAAATTTACGATTATCTTCGCGTTCTTTTTGCGCGCGCCGGCACACCATATTGTCCGCTCTGCGGTGGCGAAATCAGAAAAATGACAGCAAGCGAAATCGTCGATGCGGTCATTGCGCTCGCACACGAAACTCCGAAAGCAAGTCAGATAACAATTTTTTCGCCGGTCGTAAAAGGAAGAAAAGGAGAATACTATCAACTCCTCTACGATCTTCTAAACGCCGGATTCAGAGAAGTACGCATCGACGGAAAATTCAAATCGCTCCGCGACCGAATAGAATTGAGCCGCTACAAACAACATACGATCGATCTCGTCATTGATCAGATACCAACCTATCTCGATTTCAAAAACAAAGACAATCGCCAAAGAATAAGCGAGGCAGTTGAGTTGGCGCTGAAACACGGAGAGGGCGTCATTACGGCCAACGCCGATAAAGATGTTCATTTTTCCGCGCGATTTTCGTGTCCGCGCGATAATTTTTCCTTTCCAGAAATCGAACCTCGCCTCTTTTCGTTTAATAGTCCTTATGGCGCATGTAAAGCATGTAACGGTCTCGGCGTTGAAAATCTGTGGTCAGAAAAAGTTTGTCCCGAATGTCTTGGAAAGCGCCTACGTCCCGAAGCGTTGAATGTTTTGATAAATAAAAAAAATATTACCGAAGTAACCGCGCTCTCAATCGAAGAAGCATATTCATTCTTTGATGCCGCGCCAAAAAAATATGACAAGAATAAATTGGAAATAGCGGAATTACCACTGCGCGAAATCAAGGGCCGTCTCAAGTTTATGATTGACGTTGGCTTGGACTATCTCACCCTTAATCGCCGAGCTGGAACGCTTTCGGGCGGCGAGGCACAGCGAATCAGGCTCGCTTCTCAAATCGGCTCGCGATTGGTCGGTGCGCTTTACGTTCTTGACGAACCAACTATCGGCCTTCATCAGCGCGATAACGCACGATTAATAAGTACGCTCAAAAACCTGAGAGACATCGGGAATACCATCATTATCGTTGAACACGACGAAGACACCATTCGTTCCAGTGATTACCTTGTTGATTTCGGACCAGGTGCCGGCGTTCATGGCGGTCGCATAATCGTTGACGGACCAATTCCAGAGGTATTCAAAGACAAAAAAAGCAATTCCTTAACCTTGCAATATTTGCGTGGAGAAAAAGAAATACCAATTCCAAAAGAACGCCGTGCGATAAAATCGTCGCATGATTTTATCAAACTTCGTGGCGTGACCGCCAATAATCTCAGAAACGTTAATGTCGATATTCCCCTGCGTCGTTTCACAGCAGTTACGGGCGTATCAGGCTCCGGTAAAAGCACTCTCATATACGACGTACTTCATCGCGCCATCACTGCAAAATTAAATTACTTCCAAGATAAAACCGGCCACTACAAAGAAATCACCGGCCTTGAACATTTGAATCGCGTGATAAATATCGATCAATCTGCAATCGGACGGACGCCACGCTCCAATCCCGCAACCTACACTGGATTATGGACCCACATACGAGAATTACTCGCATCAACTGAAGACGCACGCATGAGAGGGTGGAAGCCGGGTCGGTTCAGCTTCAACGTGCCAGGCGGACGCTGTGAAAATTGCGAAGGGCACGGGTACGTCGCAATAGAAATGCATTTTCTACCGACCGTATATGTCACATGCGAAATATGCGGAGGAAAACGCTTTGATCGCGAAACACTAGAAGTTGAATATCATAAGAAAAATGTCTACGAGATTCTCGAAATGACCATCGAAGAGGCAAATCTCTTTTTTGCCGATTTTCCGCCCATACACGACAAGCTTAAGGTCCTTGAAGAAGTCGGTTTAGGATATCTTAAACTCGGTCAATCTGCCACTACCCTTTCCGGAGGAGAAGCCCAGCGTGTAAAACTCGCAGCAGAACTTGGCAAACGCGATACACGACAAACAATTTATTTATTAGATGAACCAACGACCGGATTACATTTTGATGATGTTGCAAAGCTTCTCACGGTATTAAATCAATTGATCGCTCGCGGAAATACTATTGTGGTCATTGAACACAATTTAGATGTAATCAAATCAGCCGATTGGGTAATCGATCTCGGTCCTGGTGGCGGCGAACGCGGCGGAAAGATCATTGCCACCGGAACTCCAGAAGAAATAGCGCGAAATCCCAAAAGCGCGACGGGAGAATATTTGCGACCGATTTTACAGAGATAGAAATCATCTTCTTTTTGTCGTAGTCCGCACCGCTAAGTCCGGCATAAACTCCAGCGGACTATCTACGCTTTTTTCTTTTTTAATTAGGACTGGAAGCGACTAAAATTTCTTAGCGACGAAGGAGCTTATAAATTTGAAGTGTCAGGAGTCTTCGACGAGGTGCATGGATCCCGGCCGGAGTTTATGCTGAACCTGATTCAGTGCCGGGATGACAACAAGACATTGTCTATTCTCATGATATAATTTCTAACAAATGACTGTCCCAATTTTCAAAAATCGTCCCGACGTCAAAGTGAAGAATAATATGCTTCCAGAAAATTCTGGCGTCTATCTGATGAAAGATACCAATGGACACTTGCTGTACGTCGGCAAGGCAGGAAATTTGAAACGACGCGTTTCGAGTTATTTTGCGCGACCACATAACGAAAGATTAGAAAAAATGGTAAGTGAAATAAAAAAGATAGATTATATCGTAACTGATACCGCCCTTGAAGCGCTTATTCTCGAGGCATCGCTTATAAAGAAACATACCCCCCCATACAACATCAAAGAAAAAGATGATCGAAGTTTTCTCTATATAGAAATCACGAATGAAAAATTCCAGCGCGTGATGCTCGTGCGTGGAAAAAGCACAAGTGCAGGAAAGCGGTTCGGCCCATTTACTTCAGCAGGAAGTCTCCGTGATGCATTGCGTATTATACGAAGAATCTTCCCATTCAACGTCCACTCGCCGGAAACGATAGGAAAATTCAAAAAGCCTTGTTTTGATTATGAACTTGGACTTTGTCCTGGTACATGTATCGGAACCATAAACGAAAAAGATTATAAAAAAAATATCCACAATATCGCTCTCTTACTCGAAGGAAAGAAAAAAAGCATTCTGAAATTACTCGCGAGACGAATGAAAAGCGAGTCTGTAAAGCTGAATTTCGAGGCTGCTCAAAAATTAAAACGGCAGATGTTTTCTCTGCAACACATTGAAGATATCGCTCTTATCGGAAAAAATGAGGGGGCAGAAACTATAACCCAACAATACCAAAGAATCGAGGGTTACGATATTTCAAATATCTCCGGCGATGCCGCCGTCGGCTCGATGGTAGTTTTTATAAACGGAAAACCAGACAAAGAAAGCTATCGCAAATTCAAGATTCAAACCGTGCTTGGCGCAAACGATACCGAAATGCTACACGAAGTCTTGGAGCGACGCCTACATAATCCATGGCCATTTCCCGATCTTATACTCGTTGATGGCGGTATTAATCAAGTAAATGTGGCACGACGAACCCTCGCTAAATCAAACATAAAGATACCAGTTATTGGAATGATAAAAGGCCCTGATAGAAAAGAGACTCGCCTCGTCGGTAGTTCGTTAGGAATGATAGATCGCAATACGCTTATTCAAGTACGAGATGAAGCGCATCGATTTGCTATCAATTATCATAAAAAACTACGGAGTGCCCGTTTCATAAAACCAAAGAAATAAAAAATCATAATGAGTTTGCGTTTTTTGTCATCCTCCGGCTTGGCCGGAGGATCTACGCGCCACGAGCTCTTCAATTTTATAACGTGCTTCGCGCTAACAAAAGCTAGTCGCTTCCAGCCTCTTTCTTAATCTCTAAAAATCTGACTTCTCATACTTATAAACATATAAACCATTTTATAGAAAATTAAATTGCCCTCGAGGTTCGAGGGCAAAAGGAATACTCCGAAGCAAAGACTAGCCTAACACCGCGTACACGCGCAGAAAACTCTACATCCAGATTCCCATGGATAATAGTAGATTTTCTCTTCGATTTTACAAAAATCGATTGCAGGGTCAGCGCGAATTACCCAATGCTCATCATCGTGACAATACTGAAGATAGACTGCACGGCGCATCCCAAAAACATCTTTTACATAAAAAATATTTGCGTTTGCTCTTGAAAGCAAGGCTCTTTGCTTTTCAAAAATAAAAAAGATTTGCCTGAGACCAACTTCTTCGCACAGTCCATCGCTAAACTTTTTTATTTGTCCAAAGATGGATTGATCTGGTACCGTCGCCATGAGGTCAAAGTATTTAATGGTAGTAATAAGACGACACGCTTCTCCGTCCATGGCTCCAACAAACCATTCAGAGAATTTGTCATCAACGAGATAAAGCTCCTTGGGAAGACTTTTTTTACCCTTGTAAAGAAATGATTTGGTTACTGGTAGCACTAACACCGTTCCAGCAGGTTTTAATACGCCTTCCTCCACGAATGATGATAAGCCCATGTCAACTTCTCCTTTTCTGCTAGCGGACCACTTCGGTGGTCATAGCCAAAAATTTATCTTATTCATTTCATCTACTACAACTCTGGCAAAAAAAATGAACAAGATTAAAAACTTTTGGCTATGACCAAATTATTATAGTGTAAAAGAGCTATATTCTTCTTATAGCCCAAAAAGCTGAGTGTTGTCAATAAAAATCCCGCCTAGATGTTCTAGGCGGGTGGCATGTTACCATTCTTTTTCTTTCTTCTTTTTTCCGGAAGTCGTGCCAATAAAATAATTTTTTCCGGAGAAAGTCCGAAATACGGAGAAAAAATCGTCAGCTGTTCAGGCTTCTTCGGCGCCTCCGATGAATGCCCAAGAGCCAAAGGAATTAGTGTCTTTTTTGTATTCTTCTTCAAGTATCCACGTCTCTTTCTTTTTTCTGCATTCGCTCTTCTTTTTGTAATTGCTCGTGGAACAAAAGCGAGGCTGGCCTCACGGAAAACATCTATCCATACATCGGATACAATATTACAGTCTCTCATTGCCTGCCTTATAACCCCGTGAATGTTTCCACTATCTTTTTGTCCATCATAAAGTTCTGAAGCAGTTTTTACGACAAGAAAAACAAGATTCTTGACGTCCATTTCTACTCCCCCTTTTGACTACTATTCGATCCGAGTAGAACAAACTTGAAGAAATATATCTCTCCAGAGAGAAACATCTTTGGAAACTTCTCTAGACTCATTAAGTGCTTCAATTATCGCAACACCAAAATTCTTTTCTCCCTCTTTTTGCTTCTTATATTTTTCGGAAGCAACCCGAGAAATTTGAGCAGCAAGTACTTCCTTTTCCATTTTCTCTCCTCCTTTTTTATTTTTAAAATACTGGATAAATTATACATAAAAATCAGTTTTAGTCAATTTTTTATAAAATACTGAACCCCCTCTTTGTCTCCACCCAAGGCAGATCCGCCTCGGAAAGGTTGTCCATTTTCAATAAAAACGGATAAAGAAATGCCGCGGAGATTATCCGCGGCGATGCTATAAAATTATTTTTTCATCTGCATTAAGGCAAGACTCGACGGCAAAGCATCGTTGACCTCTCTGACGCTTTCCGGTCCGAATTCTATAATGGCCCTGTTAAGCCCCTCTTGCCTGATCCGCTTAAACTCGTTCTCGTCTTTTGCGGTCGACAGTTTCCCCAATATTTTATCAACAAGAGTCTTCTCAAACATTACAAATCCCCTCCCTGTATTTAGTGCTGAGCAGGAACAATAACTAAGTCACCTTCGGCCCACGCAAACACATTATTGGCATCAATCGGAATAGCAAAGACGCTCAATCCTTCACCAAACCAACTAACACCAATCGCGCAAAGTTCGCCGGAAATATCTCTCGCATAGAAGACACTACAAAGCTCTTTCAAGAAAATATTGTGTTCGGCAGACTCGTTTTTCTCCATGAGAGAAAAAACATCTGAAGGAACGACTATCATTTTTTCTATGCTCCCCAAGTATTCTATAATCTCATCATCCCTTAAAGAACATGTGCAAACATAGCGTCTGAGGTGTTTTTCTCCGATGGGTTCACAGATAAGATCATAGAACCGCCTTTCAAACTCTTGGCTAATCGAAGAAATTTTCACTGGCGCCGTTTTTGCGATATTCACAACGAACTTCTCGCGAACAATAAATGGTTCTTTTTGGGCCGAAACAGTTATGATATCGATGATGTCAAGCGGGGGCGTCAGTCTTCTCTTAAAAGCTTTTTCAAGTAACGCGCTTACGCCCATAGTTAATTCCTCCTTTTGCTCAATGCCACTTCGGTGGTCATAGCCAAAAATTTATCTTGTTCGCTCCACCCACTACAACTCTGACAAAAACCAAACAAGACCAGGAACTTTTGGCTATGACCAAAATATTATAGTGTAAAAGAGCTATACGAATCTTATACAATAAATCAGGCTCCGTCGTCAATAACGAATATAATAATCTGTTCCCACCAAAAAACGCCCATATCGGGCGTTTTTTGATTTTTATAATAAAGCTTATTTCGGTGTCGATGTCGGCATCTTTGTCGGTCCTGCGCTATAAGGAACGCTTCCAGGCTGAAGGCCGGAACCAAAACCATTCTGCATCATAGTCGGATATCCACGATATTCTCTATTAAAAGATGATTTCAAAGCCCCAAGCTTGTAGCCACACGAAAAAACAAGCGCAAGAATAGCAATCATAACAAGAAGACGAAGAAGAAAGAAAAGTCTAAACCTCCTATGTCCATGACAGCAGGAACAACGCTCTCCTCTCACGCACGTCTTGCACTGACATCCTTCGGGATGATTATTTTTATCCATTTTGTTTTAAACATATAAACCACGACCTTTGTATTATTCTACCACATTCCCCAAATAGAATGTCTCTTTCTTATTTTCCCAAAACCGTAAGTTCTTTTCGGTCAACTTTTTCCGCAAGTTCTCCGCGGATTAAGTGTAATTCATCAAAAACTGCTTCGATTTTGTAATCCACTTCATTGAATCGTTCATTGGTCTCTTTTCTAAAGTCTTCCATTTTTTTATCCAGCGCAAAATGCCCTTCCACCACAAGGTCAAGCTTGGAATCGATATCCTCCAAAATCACTCCGAAATGACGTTCCGTGACGGACGATTCTCCTCTATTTTCTTTTGCGCTCTTTTTAATCATAACCTTTACAACATTATACACTATGGAGATTAAATAATTCTAAAATCATGAGAGCAATCAATCCAGCTTAGATTTTTAGATTCTTGATTTTAGATAAGAACGCCCTGCTCCGCAGGGCGAACGTAATCCATCACCGAGCACACCGAAAGCCAATGTTGATGTCCAGATTCCCTGAACCAAGGCCCAGAGCCAGCGGCTCAACCCCGGCGTACGAGCCATTGCCCCAACCACCGCCGCGTAAGAAAGAGTAGGTACTGTTATTGGTGCCCGTGCCATCTGAAAAAATACGGCCAATGCCGTTTGATGCATTCCATGCTGAATTGGATGGTCCTGCTGATGTTTGGGTCATTCCTCCCCAGGTGGTGATACCACCATTTCCTGA
>CAIWCR010000042.1 GCA_903911245.1 uncultured Parcubacteria group bacterium
ATGCTTATGGCACAGGCAAATAAGCCTATGATAATACTGAAGAATACAACCCTCAGATTATTCAAGAGGAAAGCATTCGTTTTTTTCAAGTTCATATGGATTTATTATAGCAATTCTAAAGTCCAGAAGCTAAGAGGAGTGTCGCTTCTTGTTATTATTCCAAGCCATTAAACAGCTTCAACCGATCTTCAACGATTTTCTGTATTGCTTCAATTGCTGGAGGAAGAATTTTATATGGTGCAATTTCGTTCGAATTATTTTTTAATCCTGCTTCCACACCGCCGCGCCATGCAAGACGAAGTTCGCTCGAAACATGAACAATCGTCATGCCGGCTTTTACTGCCGCCGCAAAATCCTCTCGAGCAGTCCCCGATCCACCATGAAGTGTCATGTATTTCCCACATGCGGCTTTTATCGCCTTAATGCGCTCTATATCAAGCCGTTTTTGCTCCGTACCGGCAATCATCGTTTGTAAAAGACCATGCATATTCCCTACCGCCGGAGCAAGAACATCAATATCAGTCTCTTGCACGAATCGAACTGCCTCCTCTGGCGTAGAAAGCGCAATATTATCCGGACGCTTATCTATTATTTCTGAAGATGTCCCGATGTAGCCAATCTCACCTTCAATTACAATATTCGGATTAATTGATCGAATAACACGCACAACTTCTTTTGTCTGCGCAATATTCTCTTCAAACGACAATGACGATCCATCAAAAAGAACTTCATCAAAACCCGCTTCCGCGGCCTCTTTTGCTTTCTCAAGCGAATGCGTATGATCAGCATTCAAAAAAATCGGATAATCATATTCCTCGCGCAAACTTTTTATCAACGCCGCCACTTGTCGTATACCAATAAATTCACGCTCCCCTTCCGAAACACCAATAATCACCGGGAGGTTTAATGCGCGTGCACCAGAAAAAATCCCTTTCAACGCCGCGAATTCGGAAATATTAAAATGTCCAATGGCTACACCGCGAGAATCCGCATCGGCAAGAACATCACGCAATAATTTCATATAGATTTGGGTTGATAATTTTTTGGAGCCTTTTTCAAAAGGCGAAGCAAATCATTCTTCTTCAATAAACCGGTTTGCGCACCCAAAAACTGAACGACATGCATTGACTCGATTGGCGCCCATTTCAAAGCTTCCGGCACGGATAAACCATAAATCAATGCCACAAGAAATCCTGTCGAAAAAGCGTCACCAGCGCCAGTTCTTGAAACCGGAGGTTTCGGATCGGGATAGGGCGGTACAAAATAATACGAATCATCATCCACTGCATAGGCTCCTGCAGGTCCGTCGGTGATAACAACAATTTTTGGTCCAAGTTTTCGAAGCCCATTTAAAAGTTCTTTAATATTGTTACGCTTAGTTTCCAGAATGCGCTCTGCCTCTTCGCGATTCACAAAAAGAACATGAGAATGACGGTAGATTTCCTTCAGTTTCTTTGCTCCGAACTTAAGCTGAAATGTGCCCGGATTGAACGCCATGCGAACATCGGGATGCGCCTTCAAATACGTAACCAACTTCTGATGGAAAGGAAGTGTATGCTCTCCAATAGAGGAAAAATAAATCCAGTCGGTCTTGGGAAGTCGCTCGGGATTACAATATTCATAGTCCTGATGCTTAATGAGAATCGTCCTTTCAGGACCATAGTTGAGAACAAAATGATAATTGGTCGGCTTGCCGGCATTCACTTTCACCAACCTCGTGTTCACGCCTTCTGCGCGATAGCGATCGAGGATTTGTTTGCCATATGAATCATTGCCGACTGCTGTAAGCATTAACGTGTTAATCCCTAACCGCTGTGCGCCGATAGCAACATTTGAAGCATTGCCGACGGCCGGGATAACGGTAAGCGACTCATATGGAATCTTGTCCGCAAACGGCATACAAATTTCCAAATGCTCCTTATCGGGATGCTCGTGCACTCTCGCCTTCTGGAGAACGATAAATGCGTCCATTACGACGTCACCAATGCAAATCAACTTTTTTTGTTCTTGTTTCATAATAAATATATGATATCATATTATTCATCCCATCTCAAAAACGAGATATTATAAATATAAACAAGACATCACTATAATCCCCCTATGAAAGAAAGCCTCGAAACGCGCAATGAATCTTCAGAACCGAGCGATCCTCAGTTTGAGAACGAAATAAGAGAAGGCCTTATCCAAAGAGTTGAAAGACTTGAGGAAAAAAACGCAAAACTCGCCGAAGAAAACGAACAGCTAAAAAGGGACAACGAAGTTCTTCGAGAAAGCGCCGTAAAAGATCCTTTGACCAAGCTTTATAACCGGCACGGATTCAATGAGGAAATAAACCGCATCGTTAAGGAGCGAAATATCGAGAGCGAGAGGCGAAAATCAAAGATAAGACAAAATACGCTCCTTCTCCTTGATATCGATAATTTCAAATTGATAAATGATACATACGGTCATGATATCGGCGATGAAGTTCTACGCCAAGCAGCAGAATTTCTAAGACAAAGCACAAGAGAAACCGACATTATCTGCCGTTGGGGCGGAGAAGAATTTGTTGTCGTTTTTCGAAACGTCAATGAAAAGCAAGTTCTTCAAAAGTTTTACAATAAGGAAAACAAACGGGCACAAATCGGATTTGTGGCAATTATCAACGAAAAAGAAATACCAATAACGTTCAGTGGTGGAGCAGCCGAAATCGCCCAGGAAGAATATATCAAAGAAGCAATTGTGAATGCCGACAAAAAGCTCTACCAAGCAAAACGCGATGGGAGAAATATGATCTATCGACAAGACGAAGACCACGCAGAAAAACAGCTACATTAAACGAATTCCTCCTTGTTAAAGTTTTTTCCGATGAAGAACCTTCTTTACAGCGCTTTTAATGCCTTTTGTATCCATATTATATTTTTTCAAAAGCTCAAGTGGTTTTCCTGATTCTCCAAACATATCACTCATTCCGATAAATTCGATCGGGACCGGACAATGCTTTGCCAAAACCTCAGCAACGGCACCACCCAATCCCCCGGCAATCTGATGTTCCTCGACAACAACCACAGCACCAATCTTTTTTACAAGTTCCACTATTTTCTTTTCATCAAGCGGTTTTATTGTATGACAATTTAATACAACCGTTCCGATTTTTTCTTTTTCTTCAAGCTCGCGTGCGGCGCAAAGCGCGTTATAGAGAATGGCGCCACAACCAATAATCAAAACGTCCGGTTTTTTACCGACAATTGATGGCTCCCAAAAAAACTGGGCTTTTCCAGGTAAAAACGGCGTTTCTTCAGTCGTTATAACCGGCACGGATTCACGCTGAAGTCGTATATATACTGGCCCCCAAACATGAGCAGCTGAAAGTGTTGCTTTCTTTGCTTCGATAGAATCGCACGGCACCAACACTTTCATATTCGGCATTACCCTCATTATAGCGATATCTTCCGTCGCTTGATGTGTTGCGCCGTCGGGTCCCACGGAAACGCCCGCATGGTGTCCTGCGATTTTTACATTCGCTTTATTATACGCAATTGTCGTTCTAATTTGTTCCCAATTTCTTCCGGGAGAAAACGTTGCATACGATGCAATAAACGGAATCTTTCCACTCACTGCCAACCCAGCAGCGATAGTCGCCATATTCTGTTCGGCAACACCAACTTCAAAAAATCGTTGTGGATATTTCTTTGCAAACTCTTCAGTGCGCGTCGACTCCAAAAGATCGGCACATAACGCAACCACTTTTGGATTTACTTTTGCCGCAGCAACCAACCCCTCGCCATAACCATCGCGTATCGGCTTTTGTTCAACGTCGGCATCGAAGATGTGAGGATTTAACTTTGCTTCTGGACTAAGCATGAGATTTTAATAAAAATTTAATTTTTTATACAATGCCCGCCGGCATCGGGAAATGTACCATCAAGCTTACAAGAATATCCCGCAGAACATTGAAATCCAGCAATGCCGCCACAAAAAGCTCCAAGCGGTTTTTTAAGCTGAAGTGTACCAAGAATCTGATGTGAGATAGCGTTATTTGCCGTTGGCGACTGTAAATTTAGATTTTCATCGGCAACTGGAAAATCAAAAACAAGAACTTCATCCCCATTTGTTACATATATTCGTTCGGCATTATGATCAAATTCAAAGACGTTATAGAGCTCATAGCCATCATATGACGATATTAAAAGTTGATACTGCTTATCAAATCTAGGTGCAATTTGAGGCGCTGGGCCGTTTTTAGCATTTGCCACGTCTTCAGCTTGAGCATCATTTAATATTTTTTTAACATAATCCGCTGCCGACAAACTACTTGTATTATTTTCGATTGAAATCTGAAAAGAATAAACGGCTTTCCCTTCAAGCGGATTACCAAGCATAACACGCGGTATTGAAGCATGGAGGCCAGCTGTTGAAAACTGCCATCCTTCGGGATATTTCAATGAAAATCCAAGATCTGCATTATCATATGTTTTCCAATTTGCGGTATCAGTTGATGCTAATGGGCATGCAGAAAATTCGCAATTTGGACCAGTTCGTCCGACATAGCTTCCATCCGAACATTGCTTCGCTTCTTGCGTACACGCCACTGATTTTTTTATTCCTTGATTTTGTATTCCAGAATAATAAAAATTTCCACAAACTATTAAAACACCTCCAAGAACGATCGCGGATAACAAAAAGATTCTATTTCTCTTGTTCATCAAAAAATTATGCACTTTTTTCAATATTCTTATCTTTTTGAATAACACGCCAGTGATAATAATAAAGCGGGACTCCTACAATAATCATAGCAAGCGCATTTGCTGCCTCGCCCTCACGATTACTCTTTGTCTGCGTATTCTGATATTCCTTCATCTGAGCATCACTCGGTCCAGCAACAATCGTCGTTGTTGAATTTTTATCCTGCGGCACAGGCGCCGCCGGATACGCATAATATTGATCCGCGGCCGTAAAAAGAAAAGCCTTGAGCCCAAGATTAACCAGCTCAACGCATCCGATAACAATCAAAACAAGTCCGATAAAAGAAAAGAGATAAAGATAAATTCTTCGAATTAATGTCATATTATTTTTATTAATTAATAAATTAACTTTTTTATTTTTCTATTCATATCCGACTTTTATCTTTGCTTTTATTGTCCGTAATTCCGCCATAGCACGCTCCGCATCGCCAGGACCAAACGCCTTCGAATGCCATAAATAATCATTTTCCATAAAACTAACACCTTTACCGGGGATTGTATGCGCAATAATTACTGTCGGCTTTTCATAGATTGCACGCGCTTCCGCTACCGCAGCCGCAATTTCTTCGAAATTATGACCATTAATTTCAAGTACATGCCAATTAAATGCTTCGTATTTTGATCGCAACGGCTCAAGCGGCATAATATGCTCGGTGAAGCCATCAATTTGAATATTGTTACGATCAACGATAACCGTAAGATTATTCAAATTATTTTTACCGGCAAACATAATCGCTTCCCATGTGTTTCCCTCCTGATGCTCGCCATCGGAAGTAAGACAATACGTTCTCCACTTCTTTTTATCCATCTTTCCTGCAAGTGCAATACCAATAGCTTGCGATATTCCCGATCCTAAAGGACCTGATGTCGTTTCAATGCCCGGCAAAGAACCGCGATGGGGATGCCCCTGAAGCCTGCTTCCCAATTGTCGCAGTGTTTTTAACTCCTCAACCGGAAAATATCCTGCGTGCGCAAGCGCTGCATACTGCACTGGACAAATATGCCCATTCGAGAGAATGAGACGATCCCGACCTTCCCAGTTTGGATTATGAGGATCATGTTGAAGAATGTGAAAATAGAACGCGGTAATGATATCCGCCATACCAAGCGGACCACCCACATGTCCCGAACCAGCATGAGACACCATAGTAATAACGTCTTCCCGCAGGCGATTCGCCATAAGCTCGAGTGCTTTCAATTTTTTTTCGGTAAGAGATTCCATCTTGTTATATATTTTTCAATTCTTCATATGCTTTTTTCGGATCGACGTTTCCAAAAATATATGAACCCGAAGCAATAATATCCGCACCAGCATTTTTCACTAATAATGCCGTTTCCGCATTCATACCACCGTCGACTTCTATTATAACACCTTCATGTTTTAAAATTTTTATTTTATCGACTACTGACGAGTTAAACTCTTGCCCGCCGGGACCAGGAGAAACGGAGAGAACTAAAAACTCAGAAAAGGAATTGATATATGGCTCGAGCTCTCTAATCGGAGTATTGGGATTTAGTGCAAGCATCACCTTGACGCCTTTCTCGGAACACGCCTTCAAAATATCTCGTGATGATTCCGGTGTTATCGATTCAACATGGACAATGATTCGATTCACTTCCGCCGCGAGCCACGGAGCTATGTAGTCTTCTGGATGAGAAACCATCAAATGAACTTCAAAGTTAAAAGGAATTTCCATATCATTCCAGGCCGCCGGGTCGGAAAACGTTGCATGTTTTGAAAAAACGCCATCAGTAACATCGATATGAACCCAATCATCAGAGCCCAAAAAATTACGCGCGATGGCGATAGTTTTTTCAACACACGCACGATCGGGACAATTGATAACGGGAATAATGTTCATATTATAAAAACTATAATGTTCTAGTTATCCTAACAAATCATCTTAAACACCACACCATGGGAGCGTCGCGTCACGGCCATACTATTTCCCAATTTCCGATTGGGAAATTTTCTCAATACGACGAACATGGCGTTCATTCTTTGAAAACGGCGTCACAAGAAACACTTTTATCATCTGCGTTATTATTTCATCCTCCATAAAATCGGCGGCAATCGCGAGGACGTTTGCATCATCATCGTGCCTCGCCTGATAAGCATGATCAGACGACATCGGAAGTACTGCCCGAATTCCCTTATATTTATTGGCAGCAATTTCCATTCCAAAACCCGACCCGCAAATCAGAATTCCGCGATCAACGTCCGGCGCTATTTCAACTTTTTTTGCAACCAATCGCGCAAAATCAGGATAATCATCGTCTTTGTCACATACGATAGCGCCGACATCAACAACATCATATCCTCCGTTTTTCAAAAAAATCTTCAACCGTTCCTTAAGGTTAAATCCGCGATGATCGCTGCCAATATAGATAGTCATAAAAATAACAATTGCCAATTATTAACCAACGACAAGAGCGGCTACTTTTTCCACGTGCTTCACCAATGTCGAAACATACCCCGCCTCGTTGTCATACCACGAAAGAACCTTCACAAGATCGCCATCAACGACTTTTGTAAAACTCAAATCAACAATCGCGCCGTATGACTCGCCAACGATGTCAGACGAAACAATTTGATCTTCGGTTATTTTCAGAATCCCCTGCCATCGCGGAAGCGCTACGGCATCTCGAAGAATCTGGTTGATTTCTTCGACGCTTGTTTTCCGCTTTGCAACGAATGTGATATCCGAAAGAGAGCCCGTAATATTCGGCACACGAAATGCCATACCATCAAATTTTCCTTTCATGTCCGGCAACGCTCGCGCTACCGCAATAGCAGCGCCAGTCGTCGAAGGAGAAACATTGTGCGCCGCAGCGCGGCCGCGACGATAATCAGATCCGCCGCGGACAGGACTATCAACCAAGCTTTGAGTTGCGGTATAGGCATGCACGGTAGAAAGCATTGCCTTCATAATCCCCGGATTTTCCGATAAAACGCTAATAACGGGAGAAACCGAATTCGTCGTACAAGAACCATTCGAGGTTATTAGGCAACTTTGCAGCGCTTCTTCGTTGACGCCGACAAGCACCGTTTTTCCGTTCGGCCCATCGTCATCTTTTGCAGGAGCGGTAATCACCACCCGTTTTGCGCCAGCTTGCAAATGTACGTTCGCCTTTTCATACGACTCAAAAAGTCCCGTCGATTCCACGACAATATCAATTCCTAAATCCTTCCACGGAAGCTGGGTTGGATCTTTAATCTGTAAAAATTTTATTTCTTCTCCGTTTACGATGATCTTTCCATTCGCAGCATCAGTCGTCACTGCCTTATCATAACGGCCATAAACCGTATCGTATTTCAATAGATATGCGAGATTTTCAAGATCGCCAAGATCGTTAATTGCAACGATTTCCATATCTTCAGAAAGAATTGCCGATCGGAAAAAGAGTCGCCCTATTCTTCCAAAACCATTTATCGCAACACGTGCTTTTTTCATATTCCTTGTAATTATTAGTGGTTTATAACTTCCTTCTATTATATCACAAGCGAAAATTTCTGACATACGCAAGCGGAAAAGGGTTCTTCTCGATTTTCCTTCATTAGGGATTTTTTCACTCTATCCCCAACTTTTCCATCAATCTATACGAATCAGCGAACCGCGCGTAGCCGCGCCATGACAGGCATGCATTCTTGAGTGCTTGTTCTGTTTGGATACCACTCTTTATCATTGCCTCATAACGCCGCTTCTTTTTCATAAACCGCTTGACCGTTGATGTTCGCAGAAAGCGTTTGCCATCACGGAGGACATATCCCAGAAAATCCAACCCACGATCTATTGGGAAAATCTCGACTTTTTTTGGATGTAATTGTAATTTCAATCGATTGTGCAGAAACAGCTCTATCTTTTCTTTATCTTCATGAAGATGTTTTTTGTCATGTCCAAGAATCAGAAAATCATCCATATAGCGGATATAGTATTTCTCATGAAGCTCTCGTTTTATAAAATGGTCGAGTTCATTCAAGTAGACGTTCGCGAATAGTTGACTGGTAAGGTTGCCTATCGGGATTCCGTTCGGATTGCTCGCAATAATCTCATTGAGTAACCACAGAATATCCTCGTCGTGAATTTTTCGGCGAAGCATTTCAAGAAGTATGGCATGATCGACGTTATTGAAATATTTGGAAATGTCACATTTCAGGCAATAGATTTGCGGCGCAGGTTTCCTCTCTCTCTCTCTCTCTCTCTCTCTCTCTCTCTCTCTCTCTCTCTCGAGCCGGACAAAGCCTTTATGAAACCTTCAAGCCGGATGATCGCAGAATGTGTCCCTTTCCCCTTTCGACACGCATACGAATCATAGATAAATCCTTTCTCCAAAATCGGCTCGATAATGTTGCAGATCGCATGATGAACGACGCGATCGCGGAACGGTGCGGCCTTGATGATGCGCTTTTTCGAATCGGTAACGACAAACTCACGATACCCGCCATGTTGGTAGGTCTTATGAGTCAATTCAGAACACAATGCGATAAGATTTTCCTCAAGATGATAGCCGAATTTCAGGATAGACCTGCGATAGCGTTTACAAACACGCGCTCCGCGATAGGCTACGTGGAGATTTTCGAAATCGACAACGTGAGCAAAAAGATCGGTCATTGGTATATGAAACTATTTAAAATTTTTCAAAATAATATCCCTCGTCATAGTCCGACTCGCCTCGCCGAAGCCCCTGGTGTAGCGTGGAGCGGATTATCCACGCCTTAGTCTTTTCTCATACGTTTTCTTTTCCCCTGTCATCCCGGGCATCGGCCCGGGATCCACGCTTTAAGGATTTTTTCATCTCTCCGCTGGCACTATGGTAATGATGTCAAAATCATATTGCGTCTACATTCTCACAAACAGGCCTGGAGGAATCCTTTATATCGGAGTTACGAGCGATTTATCGGTACGAATCGATCAACATAAACGAGGCGGCATTTCCGGTTTTACGCAAAAATACGGCGTACATTCTCTTGTCTATTATGAAACGACTGACGACATTATGAGTGCTATTGCCAGAGAAAAACAACTTAAAAATTGGCATCGATCGTGGAAGATACGTCTTATAAAAACAGAAAATTCCGAATGGAAAGACTTGAGCGAGAGTCTATAAAAGAAAGGATGGGAAGCGTGGATCCTGGCCTTCGCCAGGACGACAGAAAAGGAAACACTTTAACGGGTGCATCAACCTCCGAATCCCCCTTTCGCGGAAAGCCATATCACCGGCCGAAAAAAATCTCTTGCCGCGCTCTCTCAGTATGCACCGAAAGAGCGCGCCACTCTTATTTGGGATTGCACAATAATAACAAATAAAGAATAGAGATTTATATTTTCCCTTTCTTTTGCAAATGGAAATTCGCAAAATACCGGAGAAGGAATAAAGCGTTGGATTGCGTTTCACGCACTCCTCTTGGAATCATTGTATGATTCCGCAAGAATTCCGGCAAAATAATGAGTCCTGAAGCGAGCACACCGAAAGCCAATGTTGTTGTTCAGATTCCCTGAACCATTGTTCAGATTCAGCGTCTCAACCCCGGCGTTCGAGCCATTGTTCCAATTACCGCCGCGTTTGAAAGCTCCCGCTTTTTATCCGCCTCATCCCCTATGATAAGGATATCATAATCAACTTGTTTGAAATTTTTTGAGCCAGCCGCCACAAAGACTTCCCAATTCCACGAGCTTCGTACTTGCCGCTTCATATTGTTTCAAGTTTACGCCGCCTTCACGATTCAGTTCATAACCGGCGCGAAAAAAAATTTTCAGAATTTCTATCGAGACCAAGCATCGCTCGATTTCTTTCGCTTTTCCCGTGCGGGCCATATTGGCAATGATAATATTTTTGAGCAACTGCAGTGCTTCATGTTCGATTTGGACTCCAAGACTATACTTATGCACTTTCGCAAGATGCTTCACTACTGATTTGTGCCAGACAAAAAAATCAAACGCCTTCTGGTAGACGATAAATGTTTCTATAGGCATTGTTTGAGTGGAAAAATAATCAATCCAGCTTAGATTTTTAGATTCTTGATTTTAGATAAGAACGCCCTGCTCCGCAGGGCGAACGTAATCCATCACCGAGCACACCGAAAGCCAATGCTGCCGTTCAGATTCCCTGAACCATTGTTCAGATGCAGCGTCTCAACCCCGGCGTCCGAGCCATTGTTCCAAGCACCGCCGCGTACGAAAGAGTAGGTACTGTTATTGGTGCCCGTGCCATCTGAAAAAATACGGCCAATGCCGTTTGATGCATTCCATGCTGAATTGGATGGTCCTGCTGATGTTTGGGTCATTCCTCCCCAGGTGGTGATACCACCATTTCCTGA
>CAIWCR010000043.1 GCA_903911245.1 uncultured Parcubacteria group bacterium
AGGTATTCATATCAGAGAGTCTATTCGTGTCTCTGCTTTGTTTGAGGAGTTCTGAGGGATTCAGAGTGATGATGACGGTTACCATGAGGATGGCGAGGATGGCGATGACAATGAGGAGTTCTATGAGGGTGAAACCTCTTTGTGAGGTTATGGTGCGTGAGAGAGTGAAGCCTTTTATTCGATGAGGAAGAGTCATAGTAGAAGTGACCAGTTGCGAAAATGAAGTTTTTTTGGTTAAATGAAACTCACGCGCGATTAGCTCAGTGGTAGAGCGCTTCGTTGACATCGAAGAGGTCAGAAGTTCGATCCTTCTATCGCGCACACTAAATACGTTTCAATACTTTATTCCTTTATCAATCCCCTGAAGTCCAGCTTCTTGGCGCCCGAAAAATCAAATGTAGTGCCCCCCGCACCTCCCTTACCCGCATCAAAAACGCTTTTAATACCATCCCCCGCGCCAACAACTCCCCACATAAAATAACCAACAATAAGCGCAAAGAACATAATCGCAAGCGCGATAAGTGATTGTTCTGGATGTTTTTCGAAAAATTTCTGCATTGTTATTTAAAAAATAATTTTCCTCCAATAACGATCTTTACATCCGATCCATTCTGAGAAAGATCAAACGAGCCCAACGAAAGCAAATATGCCGGCGCTTCCAACTCGAGATATTTCAAAAAAGAAATAACATTATCGCTATTTCCTGTCACCGTAAGAGAAAAACCATTACTCCCCGGAGCGGTGCTATTGGGAGCAATAATTTCAGAAGTGAAAGAAAAATCAACGTTGACGCTATATGTCGCTGCAACACCCTGAAGCCATTTCGGGAAGTTGATAAGTTCGTTCTGAGGCGGCAAAAGCGCATCCATCGCCGTCGTATATTCTTGAGCTTCTGCAGAATTGTTTTTTATATCCGCAAGCATGACAACAGAATCGCTCTGTTTTGTAATACGATCTCGATTCGTGGAAATATCACTTGCCCGCGATGCAATGTCACTCGTAAGAAGAAATACTATGGCCGCGACAATAACAGCGCATCCTATGATAACCTCAAAACTTGTTAAAATGTACCGATTGAAATCGTCTTTCATTCTCCGAATATTATACCATATTGAAAATTTTGATACTACTACAATCCGAAAATATATCCTCGGCGATCATTATAAAAACATTAAATACTTCTTTGCTTTTAACAACAAAGAAGTACACTAACATAATGAATAATGCGTTTTATTACAATGCGCTTTCAAACGAATGCAATGGTGATTATGGAAAGCTAAAAAAACTAGTCGTTTCCAGTAATGAAAAAGAGTGGGAAACAATCTATGAAGAATATAGATTGAAAAATCCAATTCTTCACAACCCAGAAAAAGAATGGGAAAAACTAGAACATTCAGATATTCGACTCATTCTTCTCGACGAACCCGACTATCCGTCGCTTCTGAAAGAAATCGCAAATCCCCCGTTTGGAATTTATGTTCGTGGCACCCTGCCTCAATCGGAAAAAATCCCTGTCGCTGTCATTGGTACCCGAAGAGCAACAAAAGAAGGAAAAGTTATCGCGCATCATTTTGCACAAGAACTTACAAAATCCGGATGTGCGATCATAAGCGGCCTTGCTTTCGGTATCGATGCCGCAGCGCATCTCGGATGCCTTGATGAATATGGAACAACGATTGCTGTTCTCGCAAGCGGCGCAGACATCATTTCACCGCGCACCAATAAACAACTCGCAAAAAGGATTTTAGACAATGGAGGCTCTATCATTTCCGAATATCCGCCAGGATCAGAACCGATTCCCTATCGGTTTCTCGAAAGAAATCGTATTGTAAGTGGACTTTCAAAGGCGGTGCTTGTCATCGAAGCGCCAGAGTCATCGGGAGCGCTTGCAACCGTACGATTTGCTTCCGAACAAAATCGTGATGTGTTTATTGTGCCCGGATCAATTTCTCACCCAAATTTCGCGGGGTCACACCACCTTATTCGCAACGGCGCAGAACTCGTTACAAAGCCAGAGCACATTATGGAAGCATATGGTATCATTCAAAAAGATATTTTTACAGAAAAAATATCCGATTGCTCTCCTGATGAAAAAATAATTTTACAAATACTTCACGAAAACAGTTCAGGAGTCGATGTTGACAAAATAACAACAATGAGTAGACTTGAAACCCGAACCGTAAATCAAATTTTGAGCTTTCTTCTCATTAAAGGAATAATAAAAGAAACGGAAAGCGGCTATCTATTTAAATAACACTATGGAGCTCGTCATCGTTGAATCGCCAACAAAAGCAAAAACAATCGGGAAATTTCTCGGAAAAAATTTTGTCGTAGAATCATCCTACGGTCATATTCGCGACCTTCCCAAAAGCAAAACCGGTATTGATGTGAAAAATAATTTCGCGCCGCAATATGAAATCCCCGCAAAGGCAAAGCTTATTGTCGCAAATCTGAAAAAGCTTACCGAAAAAGCCGATACTATTATCCTCGCAACTGACGAAGACCGAGAAGGAGAAGCGATTGCGTGGCACCTTATTGAAGCACTCGACCTCAATAAAAAGACAAAAAAGAAGTCTGGACCAAAAAAAATTGAACGGATTGCTTTTCATGAAATTACGAAAGATGCCATCATGGAAGCATTGGAGCATCCCAGTGAACTTGATCTTAACCTCGTAGACGCCCAGCAAGCGCGACGCATCCTCGACCGCCTCGTCGGCTACGGACTTTCTCCCTTCCTTTGGCGAAAAGTTCGCTATGGACTTTCTGCTGGTCGTGTACAAAGCGTTACGGTACGTCTTATTGTTGAACGAGAACGCCTCATTGAGAAATTTAACAAAGAAGAATATTGGTCAATCGATGCACAATTCGAAAAAGGCAAATCCCCTTTTTCTGCAACGCTTTTTTCAATCGAGGGAAAATCTCTCGGTAAAATGGGAATACGAGGCGGAGTGGAAGCGAACAATATAATAGAGAGCGTAAAAAATGCGAAATATCATATTTCCGAGATTTCCGTAAAAGATACCAAACGCTATCCAGCAGCGCCATTCACCACGTCCACCCTTCAGCAAGAAGCAGCGCGCAAGCTTGGCTTTTCCGCAAAACAAACCATGGCACTCGCCCAACGGCTTTATGAAAACGGCTTTATCACCTATATGAGAACAGACAGCGTCAACCTTGCCGTATCCGCACTCCAAACCGCAAGCGCCGTCATAGAAAAAGAATTTGGAAAAGAATATCGACTTCCCGAACCACGCCACTACGCAACAAAAAGCAAAGGCGCACAGGAAGCGCATGAAGCAATTCGTCCAACCAATCTCGCTATTACATCAGGCCATGATCTCGGCCTCAAAGAACGAAATAGTGAACGACTTTACGATCTTATTTGGAAACGCACCATTGCGTCGCAAATGAAAGAAGCGCTTCTTGAGCAAACCGCAATCGATATTGAAGCAGAAACGCCGAAAAAAGAAATCTTTCGTGCAAACGGCCAAGTCGTAAAGTTCGATGGTTTTATTCGCGTTTATACCGAAGGAAAAGATGAGGATGAAGCAGACGAACTCGAAGGACGCTTACCAAAACTCGAAAAAGGAGAATCGGTAAAGCTCGATGAAATAACCCCCCTGCAGCATTTCACCGAACCGCCGGCGCGCTATACCGACGCCACGCTTGTAAAAGCGCTTGAAGCCGAAGGAGTGGGACGTCCATCAACCTATGCTCCAACACTATCAACTATTCAAGATCGCGAATATGTTCAAAAAATAGATAAAAAATATCATCCAACAGAAATCGGCATTGTGGTAAACGATCTTCTTGTGGAAAATTTTCCCGAAATCGTTGATATCAAATTCACCTCGCGCATCGAAGAAGAGTTCGATGAAATTGCCGAAGGAAAAGCAAAGTGGACCGATGTTTGCGGTGAATTCTATTGGCCATTCAAAAAACATCTCGATGAAAAAGAAGCATCGGTTGAAAAACAAATTGAAGTTTCAACAACGGAATGCCCAGAACATCCTGGTGAAATGATGATTATAAAATTCGGACGCAATGGGAAGTTTCTTGCCTGCCCACAACCGGGCGTGAAAATAACGCAACCCATGCCGGAAGAAGCGGCTGAAATAAAACGACTGGAAGAAAAAACAAAGGACGAGCGATGTCAGCTTTGCGGAAAACCGATGAACGTTGTTCGCGGACGCTTTGGATTCTTTCTCGGATGTGTTGATTATTCAAAAAAGGGAAACGAAGGATGCAAGGGCATATCGAAAATCTGGAACAAAACCGGATTCAAATGCCCGAATTGCATGGAATCGTCCGATCGAAAAGATAAACCCGGTGATATCGTTGAAAAGAAATCACGCGGACGTGGAAAGGCGTTTTACGCATGTACACGATGGCCAGACTGCGAATTCATTATGAATAAAAAACCGGAATCTGATGCCGAACTTCAAGAAGCGCTGAAATACTGGAAAGAAAATCCGCCGAAAAAGAAGCCGATAAGAGTGAAAAAGTTTTAACAGGGTCAATAATTCCTCTCCTACCTGTCATCCTCCGACTTGATCAGAGGATCCAGAAAATAGATATTCAATTCAATCGTCCTCGCACCGAATCAAGTTCAGTATAAACTCCGGCGAGGCCCCACACTTTATTTTTTTAATAAATAAAAACGCCGCGTTCGAGAATATATCTCAAGCGCGGCGAAGCGGTTAAAAACCAAGGAAAGATTTATAAATAAAATCCAAAGTTAGTAACCGCGAACTGCTGTTAAGGAATAAAAACAAAGCAACTATTAGGACTCCAGCACTCATCAAGATCGCCAGGAGATGTTTTGATCCATTTCCCACCGTTTTCCTGATGCTCTATACAAAAGATTCGCGGAATTCCAGTTGAATCGAGAATAGCATTCATTGCGACACGAAGTCTTCTTCCTTTTGGCTGGTCAGGATATTCTAATCGCAACAATGGCCCCACTTTCGGATGACAAAGACTAAGACCAAATTTCATGGCCCGCTCATAGATCTCTCTCAAGGGCGTTAATTGGGTAAATCCAAGATCCACCACCGAAAGTCTTACGAGATTAACCTTTGCCGGGAGCGGAGTAATCGAAACGAATTCTGGTTTGGTCAGGATTTTGAGAACCTCTTCGGTTGCACGAAATCCTCCGCCTTGAAGATTTTTCATCAAGACATTGTGGGGAGTTTTGAGGTTCAAGGGTTTCCAAACTTGAAACTTCTTCGTCATAACAATCCCCCTCTTTTTTTGCTATATGACCTCTTTATTCCTTATAGTGGTCATAGCCAAAAATCCTCCCGCGTCCGCCATAGCATTTGCGAAGGCGGAAACAATATCGAAAAACTTTTGGCTACGACCACTTCTTATATCAAAGAACTGTGGATACTTTATATCACTGGTCGATATCGTTTGTCAAAACACGATATTATAGAACACAAGATTGCACGCAACAATATTCGAATGATCTTGAAAAATCCAACCTATTAAACTTTCTAAGTTTTAAATTTAAAATGCCGATCCAAAATAAATTGGCAAATAAAAACAAGAGGGCAAATATAACAATTTTATATTCCTAGGGCACATAACGAACAATTACAATACCAGAGCCCCCAGGAAAACCAGTACTATTTTGTCCTCCTCCTCCACCGCCCGTATTTGCAACTCCAGCCGATCCCCCTGCTGCGGCATTAGCACCTGTGCCGCCGCCTCCTAAACCGCCAGGAGCAGTTGATCCATTACGAGCGCCACCGCCGCCTCCACCATAATATGTAGCAATACCTGAAATTGAATATTGCAAACCGTTTCCCCCGGCTTGGCCTTGGCCAACTTGGCCAGCTCCTCCTCCACCGCCACCTTGCAAAGCATTACCTCTATTACCATTGGCGCCTGCATAACCTTGGCCAGCGGTTCCGCTCCCGCCAACTCCATCAATAGCAGCACCTCCTCCTGAGCCACCTGCCAAACCATCATCTCCTCCGCTATCAGCGCCACCGCCGCCTCCTCCATATGCAATAACAGAACCAAACGCAGAATTTCCTCCATTAGAACCTTTTACACTAGTATTTCCAGCTGCACCACCGGCTCCTACGGTTACCGTGATTGGAGCGCCAACACTTACTCCGACGGTTGAGTTATAAACTACTCCTCCTCCACCACCACCGCCAGACCAGTCACCGGCGCCTCCACCACCGCCAGCAACCACAAGAACTTCAACATTACCAGTAAAGGTTGGCTGGAATGCACCACTAGCGTTAAAAACATGAACACAATATCCGTTAGCTTTTGTAATAATACCTCCTGCCGCGGCACATTCTCCCCAAAAAACTGACCATTTAGTGCCATTATAAATCTCAAGATTATTGTTATCGGTATTGAATCGCATCATACCAGTCACGGGACTCGATGGACGCTGTGCGGTAGTACCAACAGGCATTTTCTGAGAACCAGTTCCCCCAACGTCTAATGTTGCCGCAGGACTTGCCGTTCCTATCCCTACATTCCCTGCAGTGTAATACATGGAGGTTCCACTCAAGAGCCAGAAAATAGGATTTCCATTTGGAGGTTGATTTGCGCCGGGACTTGAAAAAGCAAAAATACTTATGGCACAGGCAAATAAGCCAATGGCGATACTAAGGAATAAGACTTTGAGATTGTTTGAGATGAAAGCCTTCGCTTTTTTCAAATTCATTATGTTTGATTATATCATAATGATTTAAATAATATCTCTCTGTCATCGTCTGTTCTCTGTCATCCTGGCACTGAATCAAGTTCAGTATAAACTCCAGCCAGGATCCAGGATTAATTTTCTTTCATCGAGATACAA
>CAIWCR010000044.1 GCA_903911245.1 uncultured Parcubacteria group bacterium
GGGGTTAATAGTTGAGATGACAACCATCATGAGGACAGAGATGATGGCGAGGACAACGAGGAGTTCTATTAATGTAAACGCCCTTCGGGCGTTTACATGATTCAGAGAGAATCGAGATGATGACATGGGGATAGTATAACAAAATTATTGAATTTTCTTTAACGTCAGATTCAAGACAAGTCGCCCAGGAATATCATCAGCCTCATAGCTATACGTTGGCAAATTATTTTCGGCAAATTGAAATCCAACCGGTGCCATAATTTCAAATTTATAATGTCGCGTAACGCCCGCTTGTTTATCAAAAATAAATTGGTAAACAATCCCATCGGCAGGCGCTAAAAATAATCGATGTGAATAATCAAAGGAAATAGTGGTACTATTTCCCGCTGTAACGCGTGCCCACATTGAAAAAACAGTCTTTCCCGATTCCTCATGAGTTGATACCGGATATCCGAAAATATCTTTTTGTGTTGACTCGATTGTCGAGATCATTTGATCCACGAGATATCCTTTTTTTGCGTATGCAATCGGCGCTATGATTTTTTTTGCGATGCCACCGCTTTCATTAGAAAATACCGATCCTTGAGGAGTAAATATCTGGAGATAGTCTTGATTGGGTGCGCTATACCACCAATATGGACTTGTATTGCCGTTATGTTTTCGGACAATCATAATATTGTTATTCACCGTGCCGTCGATATTGATCTGACTTTCAATTGTTATATTTTGTGAAATATATAAGTCTGATTTTTGTCCAACGATGTTCGTATCAACAATAGCGCAGTAATCCCCTTCAAAATTCTGTGGCAATTCCGCAACCGTTCCTGCTGCGAGATGCTTATTGAAAAAACTTTCGAATTCGGGATCTTTGGCATATAGCATAACATCCTTACCGTCCATCCATTTTATCGCCATCGGAAGAATGGTTTGTTTTTGACTATCATCCAAGGTTTCCATTTTTTTGAAAATATTCGCCATGAGATCTTTTAAAACGCCCTTAGGATACGTAGCGCCCGTCGCTTGTCCGTCTTGCACTATTTTTTGTATCTGAATCAAAAATGTATCTGAATCAAAAACTGCTTTTGCTTGTCCGCCATAGCCTTGCAAAGATTTGGTACTCGACACAGTGATAGATCCAGTAAGTGATAAAATATCACTTATTACTTTGGGCGAAACTGCGATCGCCATGTCGAATTTCGTTGAAGAAGCAGCATAAAGATTTGATTGTTCAAAAAGAGAAATCGTCTTTGATGCTGAATCGGAAAAATCAAAAAACCAATTGGCGTCGGCGGGACGAAAACGGGAAACTTCCGCTTGAAGCGGTTTTGGTGGAATGATATTGGGCATAAATCCGACATCAACATCAGCAATATCATGCACTGAAATACTAGTAATATTTCCTGCTTCAAGCTGGACATCGGCATAACTACCTAAAAAGCCTCCCGTTGGACGTATTTCTGAAGGGTTTTGGAACAGAACGAGAACGTGATGCGGCGTTGACGAAGAAAGCCATGGCACAAAAACATCAAGAAAATCAGACGCACTCTTCATTTCAGTTCTTAATGACAAAAGATCAATGCTCGTCGGCACGTTTTTCCCAAGGAAAGAAAACATGCCGGAAATTCCATCGCTCTCCGAACTAATTATATGAAGCGTATCGTGCACTCTTGTTAATTCAGAAATAAAAGTTTCGCCATTACCCGTTGAAAGAAAATCAAAAAACGATGTTTGTAGCCCATTCAATTCATCGGAAATCGATGAAAGCTGTTTTGAAATATCAACAAAAGAAGATAATGGTCCTCCTCCTTGAAACAAAAAACTGAATACACCTCCAATTTTTTCCAAATCTGCGGAAATATCTTTATGGGAAGCCGAAAATTCGCGCGCAGCACCCTGAAGATCAAAATTTTGAAGGTCCTGAGCGCCTGCTTCAATGCTTCCAAAATTAGAAGAAACCACGCCTGATGCTTTTTCGCGAAGAGAAAAAAAGAGGACAGCACTTCCTACTAAGAAAAAAAGAATAAGTCCAATTATTCCCCAAAAAATATTTTTAGGGAGCGAAGAACGATTGATTCCTTTAAATTCTTTATATGAAGCTCTTTTTGCGGCGATGATGTTTTTCAAACCAATATTTTCATCTTCTGCCTTGATGTCTTCAATGTGAACTTCGTTTATGTCCCGCTCCTCGCTGGGTGGACGCGGAATTTCCATATGCCGTGCTTCATGTGCTTTTTTCCTATGCATGGTATTTATTCTAACATTCTACCAATAAAACAAAAAGAAAGTTGCTTGAAAAACTCCTCCTACGCTATTTTCTTATAAAGAAAAGAGAGGATGAAAAATAAAGTATTTATCATTATAATCATCGCGCCGGTTGGTATGTTAAAGAAAAAAGAAACGGTAATTCCCAAAAGAACGGAAAGAAGCGCCACAAAACTACCGATAATCATGGCCGTTCGGAATCCTCTTGCAAGTTGAAGCGCAGTAACCGCGGGAAAGATTAAAAGCGCCGAAACAAGCATGACGCCGACCATCTTAACCGCCAAAACGACCGTAATCGCCGTTAGAAGCGCGCACAGCATATTAATAAATTCCGTCTTGATTCCTGTTGTTTTGGCATATTCCTCGTCAAAGGTGGCAGAAAACAAATCCCAATAGAAAAAATAAACAACTGCCAGCACCGTAAAAGAAAGAATTGCTGATAACATCACTTCGGTATCACTGATAGATAAAATATTTCCAAAAAGATAACCAAAAAGATCAGTATTGAATCCCCTGGACATGCTTGCAAGAATGACACCCCCGGCAATGCCGACCGCAGAAACAATTCCAATTGCAGCGTCGCCATATACTTTTGCCTTTTCGCTTATTTTTAAGATAAGAACAGAAGCGAGCATTACTATGGGAATGGCAACATAAAAAGGATATATCCCAAGAAATAACCCAAGTGCGATGGCGCCAAAACTTACATGAGAAAGACCATCTCCGATTAAAGACATTTTACGCAAAACAAGAAACATTCCTAATGTCGAACAAATGATCGCCACAAACGATCCGGCGAAAAATGCTTTTTGGATAAACGAATATTGTAAAAAATGTAGGATATCCATATCAGAGTTGACTATGTTGATGACAAATATGATGCTGTTCATAATTTCCAAAATATGAACTCATTTTTTCTGACGTGCAAAATTCTGAAAAATTGCCAAAATAAATTAATGTTTTATCGATATACAATAATTTATTGGCATATTGTCCGATATAGCCGGTATCGTGCGTAATGAGAATAACCGTAATACCATTCTGTTTGTTCAGCTTTTGGACCAATTGAAAAAATGATTCTCTTGATTCAGGATCGAGCGCAGTCGAGGGTTCATCGAAAATTAAAATTTTTGGCTCTGAAACAATCGCGCGCGCCAAAAGCACTTTTTGTTGCTGCCCACCAGAAAGCTCAGAAAGCATTCTTTTTTTCAAATCATCAATTCCTAATTCTTGTAGAGTTTTATTAACTCGCTCATGATCGTTGTTTGTAATTTTTTTTGGCCATTTTTTTTGAGATAATAATCCCGTCATCACAACTTCGTCAACGGTCGCTGGGAAAAGCATATTTATGGTAGAAATCTTTTGAGGGAGATAACCAATAGCGCCCCAATCATCGAACCCTTCTCTCGATTTTCCGAAAAGCATTATTTCTCCTTTTGATATCGGCAATAAACCCAATAATGCTTTTATTAGGGTCGTTTTTCCAGCACCATTTGGTCCCGCAAGTCCAACAAAGTCACCCTGCTCAATGACAACCGAAACATCTTTTAATGCTTCGGTTGTTCCATAATGCACCGATATATTTTTTATTTCAATGATGGTAGACATGATTATCTATTACAGCGAAGGCCAATTCTTAAATTAGTCAAATTTTTTTCCATAATTGAAAGAAATGAAACGCCGTTTTCGAAATCATCTTTTGTTATATTATGACCCGCATTCAAAAGAAGTAATTTCGCATTTGTCTCATTCGCCAATATTTCGGCAATTTTGGGAGTAATCAATTCCTCATAGAAAACATATTGAATATTATCTTTTTTTATCTGATCAATTAATTGTATTAAATCATTAGCAGTCGGTTCAGCATCAGGCGATATTCCTTGGGCAGCCAAATATTTTAAATTGTAACGCTTTGCAAGATAACCAAAGGCATAATGCCCGCCATATATAACCTCCATTGATTTACACTTTGAAAGACCCGTGGTGTATTCTTCGTCCAAGGCAGAAAGCTTGTCTTGATATTCGCTAGCATTACGCTGATAAAAATCCGCATTGACGGGATCCTTCTGCGAAAGCGCCTTGGCAATTGCCTGAATAATGATCTTATCATTATCAAAATCAAGCCAAATATGGGGATCTATTGATCCTGTCGGCTCATCATTATCGCGAAAAACCGCCGGAATCATTTTAATACCAATACTCGCGTCAATAATAATCATCTTTTTATTAGAGGCTCCCTTTATAACACTATCCACCCATGGCTCCATAGATTTTCCAGTGTATATAAAAACATCAGCCTCGTTGATATTTACAATATCGCCTGGTTTGGGCTCAAACGAGTGCGCCTCAACGCCTGGGGGCAAAAGCAATGACACCTCTACTTTATTACCTCCAACATTCTTCACAAAATCATATAAGGGGAAAAGAGTCGTTACGATTTTGATTTTTTGAGAATTACTTTGTAGACGCTCTGCACCGCTTGATACAATAACGATCCCTAAAATAATAGACGCAATAATTCCGATTACGAAAAACGTTTTTTTTATATCCCTTTTTCTTTTATTCATAATTTCTGACATGTATGACAATAACCAAAAAATTCTAGCGAATGATGCATTACCTTGAAATGATTCTTTTTTGAAATCAAGAATTCCTCATCATCCAATCTTTTTTCAAGCTTCATGAGGGGAATATTCTCTATTTTTTTACAAGAAACGCATACGAGATGATGGTGATGATCGTCTTCGGCAAGTTCGTATCGTTCATTCCTATCGCCAAACATAATTTTCTTGATAATTCCAGCATTTCTTATTGCGGACAACTCGCGATATATAGTTGTTTTATTAGTGGAAAATCCGTCTTGAGAAAGCTTCATTTGAATATCCGAAGCAGAAAGCGGAATTTTAGCCGAAAGAAATTGCCCGAGAATTGACGTTCTTACTTTTGTCATTCGGTGCCCTCTCGATTGCAAGCTCTTTTCGAGCATATAGAGCGGCTTAATATCCATAGTATTATAATAATGCAACTTAGTTGCATTTGTCAAAAAAGTGAAAAGTAAGGTATGCTGGATATCACTATGAACTCTGGATTTTGGAAAAAACTGAAAAAACCGATTATGGCGACGGCGCCAATGGCAAATGTCACCGATGAAGCATTTAGGCAAATGCTTGTTGCTTATGGAAGGCCAAGTGTTTTCTGGACTGAATTCGTTTCAGTGGAAGGATTATTATCAAAGGGAAAGGAGCGTGTATTAATAGATCTTCAATATAAAAAAAACGAGCATCCCATCATAGCGCAAGTTTTTGGATCAAAACCTGAACAATTTGAAAAAGCCGCTATTATTATTCGCAAACTTGGCTTTGACGGCATTGATATTAATATGGGATGCCCCGATAGAGATGTTGAAAAACAAGGCGCCGGGGCGGCATTGATTAAAAATCCGAAGCTTGCAAAAGAAATCATTCGAGCAACAAAACGCGGGGCAAAAACAATGCCCGTTTCCATAAAAACGCGGATTGGTTATTCAAAGGATCAAATTGATGAATGGATTCCCGTTCTTCTCGAAGAAGATATCGCTGCCCTCACCATACACCTTCGAACAAGAAAAGAAATGTCAGATGTCGCCGCACATTGGGATTGCATGACAAAAATTGTGGCACTTCGCAATCGCATATCCCCTTCTACGCGAATACTCGGAAATGGTGACATCACATCACTTGATGAAACTTATGAAAAAATAGGGGCATCTGGAGTTGATGGCGTCATGATCGGGAGAGGTCTTTTGGGAAATCCATGGTTTTTTTCTGGATATGAACCCGATTTTCAGGAACGCCTTCATGGCATGATAGCTCATGCAAAACTTTTCGAAAAATTATATGTAAATAAAAAAACCGGGCGAATAAAAAGCTTTGATGTCATGAAAAAACATTTTAAGGCGTATACGTCCGGATTTAGAGGCGCAAAAGACCTGCGCATTCTTCTTATGGAAACCCAAAACGCCACTGAGGTTCAAAAAATAATAGAAAAATTCGTTAAAAATTTCCCCTCCGCAAGCGGAAGGGAAAAGGTAAAAAAGATAAAATAAAGAAATAGAACTAATTGGAGGCCACTGACACTTTTTCTTCTTTGTTTTTACACCAACGAATAACAACTTCATTTGGAAGTGTTTTTTGATATACCTTCAGTTCTTCCAAGGAAATCTCTCGCCAGGCGCGGATATCACTCTTGTGATAGAGAACCTCTCGTGCATGCCAAAATTCCAATATTCCGTCTCCTGGGAAATATACTGCCGGGACTGCATACAATCGTTCTCCGTTCCGAAGATGGATTTCACAAACGGCAACTCTGTTTTTGGGAAAGCCTTCATCAAATAGATGATCTGCTCCAAAAAATTTCTTACTATTGTGATTGTCCCAACTTGGGCTTTTTTCCAACTCCACAACGATTCCTCCTTTTTTCTTTATTAATCAAATTGTAATTATGCTGATTAATTTATAGTCCAATTCAGGGAAGATGTCCAGAACAAAAAAAGCAATGCCGAGCATTGCTTTTTTTGTTTTAAGAAGAATTCTTATCTTATCTTTTCTTTCCTTCAATAATAAGTTGAGCAATATTATTCGGCGTTGGTTCGTAATGATCGAATTCCATAGTAAAGCTTCCGCGGCCTTGGGACATCGAACGAAGTTCAGTTGCATAACCAAATAATTCGGAAAGCGGAACTTTGGCATCGACAACTTTGAGTCCGGGACGATCGCTCAATGATTCGATCATGCCGCGTTTCGAATTTACGTTGCCCGTAACTTCGCCAAGGAAATCCATCGGAACAATGATCTGAATCTTTTCGATCGGTTCTAAAATCACTGGCTTTGCGCGTTTTGCTGCCTCCTGGAATGCCATCGATCCAGCAATTTTGAACGCCGCCTCCGAAGAATCGACTTCATGATACGATCCATCATATACCGTCACTTCAACGTCCACCATTGTGTAACCTGCAAGAATACCCTTATCGAGCGCTTCACGAACGCCTTTCTGAACCGCAGAAATAAATTCCTTTGGAATAGCGCCTCCTTTTACTTCATCCAAGAAAACAAACCCTGCGCCGCGCTCAAGTGGACGTACGCGTACGCGTGCATGACCATATTGTCCACGACCACCAGATTGTTTGATATATTTCCCCTCGCCTTCCGCTTCTGCCATAATCGTTTCGCGATATGCGACCTGTGGTCGACCGACATTCGCTTCAACATTAAATTCTCGCTTCATACGATCAACAAGAACTTCCAAATGTAATTCTCCCATACCAGAAATAATAGTTTCGCCAGTTTCAATATCTCCCGCAACGCGGAACGTCGGATCTTCTTCGGCAAGACGATGAAGCGCCATACCCATTTTTTCCTGGTCAGCTTTCGTTTTGGGCTCAATTCTAATACCAATAACTGGCTCAGGGAATGTAATTTTTTCAAGGACAAGTGCTTGATCAATATCGCACAGCGTATCCCCCGTTGTCGTGTTTTTCAAACCAACGATAGCAGCAATTTCTCCAGCATAGATTTCTTCGACTTCTTCGCGATCATTTGCATGCATACGAACCACGCGACCAATACGCTCTTGTCCATTTTTTGCCGAGTTCAAAACATATGAACCACGCTTCAAAACGCCGGAATAATTTCTGAAGTACGCAAGCGTGCCGACATACGGGTCAGTTGCAATTTTGAACGCAAGCGCGGAAAACGGCTCATCGTCGCTTGCACTACGAAAAACATCAGCTCCTGTCTTTAAATTGATTCCTTTTACCGGTGGCAAATCAGTCGGCGCCGGAAGATATTCAATAACACAATCAAGCATAAACTGTACGCCTTTATTTTTGAGCGCCGAGCCACACAGAACCGGCACAATCTTATTCGCAATCACCGCTTCACGCAATATTCTCTGAAGCTCTTCAAGGCTCGGCTCTTTCCCTTCAAGATAATTCGCCATAAGCACATCATCGTTGTCGACGATCTTTTCGATCAAATCATGGCGATATGTTTCAACGTCCGATTTCATATCATCCGGAATTTGAATTTCAACAATGTTTTCGCCATGTTCGCCCTCAAAGGCATATGCCTTATTGCGCAAAAGATCGACAATACCCCTGAAATCGCCCTCAAGACCGATAGGAAGCTGAATTGGTATCGCGCTCGGAGTAAGACGATCAAGAATTGATTGGAAGCTCTTTTTGAAATTTGCACCCATGCGATCAAGCTTGTTAATAAAACAAATGCGTGGAACCTTGTATTCATCGGCGTAACGCCAGTTGGTTTCAGATTGTGGCTCAACTCCAGCAACGCCGTCAAAAACCACAACAGCACCGTCCAAAACGCGGAGCGAACGCTTCACCTCAACAGTAAAATCAATATGTCCTGGCGTATCAATCAAATTGATGCTGTGCTCGTGAGCCTTATTTCCTTTATGATATGTCGGAATCCAAAATGCGGTCGTAGCAGCAGAGGTAATCGTAATGCCACGTTCACGCTCTTGCTCCATCCAATCCATTACCGTATCGCCCGTATGCACCTCACCGATTTTATGAGAAACACCAGTATAAAAAAGAACCCGTTCAGAAACAGTTGTCTTTCCGGCATCAATATGAGCAATGATTCCAATGTTGCGAACTTTCTCTATCGGATACTTCCTAGGCATAAAAAGATTAAAAGTTTATTAAATTTATTGAATATAATTTTTGAATTACGAGAAGGCTAACCTCTTCCTAGGACGATAAGATATTAACTCTACTATCGTGCAAAGTGAGCAAATGCTCTGTTTGCTTCCGCCATACGATGAGTATCCTGCTTTTTCTTAATAGCGGCACCTTCATTTTTCGAAGCAGCAAGAAGTTCATCAGCAAGTTTCTGTGCCATTGGTTTTCCCTTCTTCCCGCGTGCAGCGATAAGAATCCAGCGAACCGCAAGAACAAACTGTCGTTCCGGTCGTACCTCTCGAGGAACCTGATAATTTGCACCTCCAACACGCTTTGAAGCAACTTCAAGCAAAGGTGAAGCGTTTTCCATTGCTTTTTCAAAAACCGCAATAGGATCTCCCTTGGTTATTTCTTTTATTTTATCCAAGGCACCATATACCACCTTTTCAGCAGTCGATTTCTTTCCATCTTTCATGACGTAATTAATGAACCTGCCGAGGTCGACACGTCCATAAATCATATCCGCTTCTCTATTTTTTCGATAAATACGTTTCTTGCGCATAATATATTAATCTTACTTTGGTCTCTTTGCTCCATATTTTGACCTCTGTTGCTTCCTTCCTTCAACGCCGGTCGTATCCAATACACCGCGAACAACGTGATAGCGAACACCAGGAAGATCTTTTACGCGGCCCCCGCGGATCATAACAATAGAGTGCTCCTGCAAGCTATGCTTTTCTCCTGGAATATATGCAGTAACTTCCATGCCATTCGTTAAACGAACACGCGCAACCTTACGTAAAGCCGAGTTCGGCTTCTTTGGAGTCGTTGTAAAAACTTTCAAACACACGCCGCGTTTGAACGGCGATCCTGAATCAACCGGTCGGTTATGAATCGAGTTCATGTAGTACGACAAAGCCGGAGACTTGGTCTTTGATTTCAAGGGCTTCCTTCCTTTTTTGATTAATTGATGAATAGTTGGCATTGCAATAAATACTAGAGGATTTTAATGCAGAAAGGTTTCGTTGTCAATGCGCACAAAGATATTTGATGCTTTATAGATTTTAATCCTGGGCAAACATTCGAAATGGTGTAGCAAAATCTAATCCCCGAAGAGTGTATCCCGGACATTTCTCGCAGATTCGAAATCCCGAAACACTTTAATTTCTAATTTTGGCAGTGAGAGGAATGTGAGCACTTCTTAATGGTTATATTTCTCGAGCGAACCAAAATATAAATTCTTATTTATTAGCTCGTACCTCGCTAAGAAATTCTAGTCGCACCACAGGCACTTCGAATTTCTAAGCTCGTACCTCGCTAAGAAATTCTAGTCGCTTTTCAATTTCATAAAATCATAGTATATATAGATAGCGCGTAATGACGGGCCTGTAGCTTAGTGGTAGAGCACCCGGTTTGCATCCGGGAAATAGGGGTTCGATTCCCCTCAGGTCCACGAAAAATACTGCTCCACAACAAACTAACTTTGTTTATTGTTTATTGTCGTATCAAGACGGAATCGAACAGGAAAGGGATCGGGGAAACGATAGTTTCTCCGTGGCGGAAGCATTGAAACCGAATGGTTTCAAAGAGCGAGTTGCCGTAGAGCGACTCGCGACGCGAGATCCCCCTCAGGTCCACTCGATTCGCCAATAAGAATTGCCTCACTCGTGGCAAGCCACCTAATTATGAACTCTGGGCGGCTTTGTTTTGTGTTTGCGAATCGAGTGCCCCGTATAGCTGCTTCAGCGACGTGGGACCTTTGTTTTATATCATCTCGTCATGAGTTGTGCTTTTCATCAAAGCATGATAAAAAAGGCTTAGATAAGGGCAGTTCTTTTATATCTTAAAATAAAAAAGAAGGGGGTTCGATCAGAATGAAAGAGAAGGAAATCCGTGCGATCTTCGAAAGAACTGGAGCGATTATCAATGGTCACTTCGTTTTTACCTCGGGACTGCACAGCGAAACGTATGTCAACAAGGATGCGATCTATCCGCATACCACAGAGACATCTACATTGTGTTATATAATTGCCAAAGCATTTATGAATGACTGTGTCCAGGTGGTTATTGCTCCAGCTATCGGTGGCGTCATACTTTCACAGTGGATTGCATACCATCTTTCCAAGCTAACAGAAAATGAAGTCCTTGGCGTGTATGCCGAGAAAGCAGAAGACAGAAACATTTTCGTCATCAATCGTGGCTACGCCAATCTCTTGCCCGGGAAAAACGTATTGGTAGTGGAAGATGTGCTCACGACCGGCGGTTCGGCCAAAAAAGTAATCGAGGCCACGCGCGCTATCGGCGGCAACGTCATCGGACTTGGCGCTCTCTGCAACCGCGGCAACATTACCCCTCAAGACGTTGCAGATGTTCCGAGACTATTTGCGCTCATCAACGTCAAAATGGATGCTTACGCCGAAGAAAATTGCCCGCTTTGCGCAAAGAACATTCCAATCAATACAAACGTTGGCAAGGGAAAAGAATATCTTGCACGAAAAAATCAGAAATAACCTCCCTAAATATCAGCTCATTAAGAAGCGGACAATGCACGTTCGCTTCTTTTTTTATCTTTCATCTTAACTAGTAAAAACTTTATGATGTATGATTCGCTTTCCTTTTTCCCTAAAAAATATTATATATAAGAATAGCCACTGGAAGCGTGCCAGAGTGGTCGAATGGGCCGCACTCGAAATGCGGTAAGCCGGAAACGGCTTCGGAGGTTCGAATCCTCCCGCTTCCGCTTTGAAATTTATCATATAAGTAATTGACATTATTAATACTATCTGGTAGAAATATATGGCTCTTTTATAATCTATTGTTTGAGATTTTCTATACAATAAGCATTCTGCCGGATAGATTTTCGGTAAATTAAAATTGTAGGAGGTAGATAACAGTGAACACAACAACGTCCTCCAAACGTGCCGCTGAAATCATGGATGAGAATTATTTCGGAGCAGAGATTGTAGAAAAATATCTTGGAGTGGAATGTTTACAAAAAGACTTTCCTTTCAGCGAGAAAACGCTCAAAAAGCACAGAGAGACTCATGTTTCAATAGTAATTCCCTCGCTCTCAATTCTCGAACTTCAAGCGCTTTTTCCGTGTTTTTTCTATGGGAAAAAAGATGCGTGGTATCGTTCACAACAATTTGCCCAAAACCGTAGCGAAGCGGAAGCTAAGCTCATCCGCAAATCAACAATAAAAAATTCTTTGTCAAAAACACTATCAGAACAACAATTGTTGCTTTCCAGCAAAGAAGAAATATCCGATGCTCGAAATATCGTTTTTGCAACAATCCTTTATTTCTTAGTAACAGAAAAAAGATTGTTTTCTAAAACATATCTTCGATGCAAGGATGTCGACTCATTCGGTGACCGTATCGTTGTTGGAGATTTTAGTCCACTTGGATTTTGTATCGGCGGAGAACGTGACTCTTTTCAATTTCCTCATCTTGGTATCGCTACTGAGATAAAGCCTGAAAATCTCAAAGCCTAGCACTTCAAGCCCCCAACGCTTTCAAAAGTACGGGGGCTTTTATTATTGTTTATTTGCTCCGATAAATGCTATTCTTAAGCCAGTAATTTTACATAAAGAAAGGAAAGGAGGAACGACAGATGCTGGGCTTTGATAAAAAGAAGGTGATTGTTATCCAGGGCGGCATGGGGGCAGGCGTTTCAGGCGCTCACCTTGCAGGCGCGGTCGCAAGGTGTGGCGGCGTCGGCGTTGTATCTTCAGTTGGACTTGATCGAATCATTGGACATCGAATCGGACATGAGATCAATCAATTTGAAGCGGTTAAAATGGAAGTTATTGAAGCAATACGACTCTCTGAAGGAAGTGGCGCAATCGGCATCAATTTTATGGCCAAGCTTAAGAATAGTTATGAGCCTTCTATTAGAGGTGCGATTGCAGCCGGAGAAGAAACAGGAACAACCGTGATTCTTTTTGTGGGAGCAGGACTCCCTCTTGATCTTCCCAAAATCGTCGAGGACGCACCGGTGAAGCTCGTGCCCATTGTTTCTTCAGCTCGAGCACTTGATATCATCTGTAGACAATGGCAAAAAATCGAACGCTATGGTCGAATGCCGGATGGAGTGGTCCTCGAAGGACCTCTTGCGGGAGGACACCTCGGATTCAAACCTGAAGAAGTTATCAATCCTGAATTCCAGTTAGAAAAACTTTTTGGACCAACGAAAGAGTTTGCACAAAAACATGAAAACTTTCCTGTTTTTGTCGCTGGCGGAATTTTTACAAACGAAGATATTCTTCAATGGAAAAAGATTGGAGCAGACGGCGTACAACTCGGAACCAGATTTGCCGCAACACACGAAAGTGGCGCATCAAAAGAATTTAAAGATGCTATCATTGCTGCCCACCCTAACGATATCGTAATTGCACAACCAGGATCTCCAACCGGTTTTACATTCCGCGTTCTTTCCCCTTCTCCAGGATATCAATATGCGCAAAACCAAGATCGACCACTCCCTGAAAAATGCAAAGGGTATATCCTCTCCGCAGAAGGATGCCTTGCGATGAAAAGTCGTAACTATTTTTGCATCTGCAAGGCGCTTCTCAAAGCAATAGATTGTAACGATGATCCGTCTGACTTGGCGATATACACTGTCGGCACCAACGCATGGCGCATAAACAAAATCCTTTCAGCAAAAGACTTGATGGATGAACTTATCACCGGAAAAGTTCATTAAAAGTATCAAAAAACAAACGCCTAGCAAACCTTTTGCCAGGCGTCTTTTTTTATCCGCCCTCAAGGCGGATAAAATTTATTTCAACTCTTTCATCATTTTTTCCAGTGGCCACGCATTGATAATATCCTTCTTTGTCGCCCAGCCGCGTCGGGCTTGCGCAATACCATATTCAAGACAATCAAAATGCGCTGGCGTATGGGCATCGGAATCAATCGCCATTTTAACACCCGCGTCTACGCATTTTCGAATATATTCATCTTTTAAGTCCAGCCTCTCGGGAAGCGCATCGATTTCCATAATCGTACCGGTCTTTTTTGCAACCGTGATAAGTTCATCAATATCGACATCATATGCTGCGCGGCGATTCAAAATCCGTCCCGTCGGATGGAAAAGAATATCGACATTCGGATTTATCATGGCGCGGCGAATTCTCTCCGTCTGATCCTTCTTTGAAAGATTAAAGAATGAATGTATCGCCACGCCCACGACATCAAGCTTAGCAAGAATATTATCCGGAAGATCGAGTGAGCCGTCTTTTAAGACGTCACACTCACTCCCCTTCAGAATTTTTATGACACCTCCAAACTGCTTATTCAATCGATCGATTTCCGCCATTTGCTGCAGAATTCTTTTTTCGTCTAATCCATTCGTCATAGCGAGACGCTTCGTATGATCGGTAACGGCAATATATTTCAATCCATGCGCAAGTGCTATTTTTGCCATGGCTTCAATGGAATCCGATCCGTCTGTCCAATCGGTCTGAATCTGTAAATCGCCTTGCAAATCTTTATAACCAATAAGTTTTGGTAATTTATGACTTAAGGCAGTTTCCAGTTCACCGGTATTCTCGCGTAATTCCGGTTCGATATAATCCATGCCGAATTTTTTATAAAGCTCTTCTTCAGTAATGCCAGCGATACGTTCTTTTCCTTTGAATAACCCATACTCATTCAATTTCCACCCTTTCTGCATTGCAAATACGCGCAAAGCAATATTATGTTCTTTCGAGCCGGTAAAATAATTCAAAGCCGTCCCGTATGATTCCATCGAAACAACACGGAGATCAATATTAATTCCCGATTTCAATTTCACCGACGACTTCGTACTGCCATGAGCAATGACAAGTGCCACTTCTGGCATGGTAACAAAATAATCCATAATCAATGCCGATTTTTTCGACACCACAAGAATATCAACATCGCCGACAGTTTCTTTTTTCCGTCGAACCGAACCCGCAACGGTGACTTTTTCAACGTGGTTTATTTTTCGCAAACGATCTTCAATGATTCGGATTTCTGGCATCATAAAACCAAGCACAAATCGCCCACCAGAACTTTTTGCAAATGAAATTCCTTTCAAAATCTTTTCTTCGCTTTTTTTACCAAATCCTTCAAGCTTTGCAATCTTTCCCGTACGAGCAGCCTTTTCAAGATCAACAAGATTCCTCACGCCAAGTTTTTTATAAAAACGGTCAATAGATTGTGGACCAAGCCCCTCTACCCTTGAAAGCTCGCCGAGATCAACCGGTTCTTTTTTTCTTAATTCTTCGTAATATGCAATATGTCCTGTTTTCAAAAATTCTTCGATTTTTTCGGCAATAGAAACACCCACACCAGGAATCTTCTCCAGTGCCTTAATACCATCAATGGTATACATGTCGGAAATATTTTTTTCGAGATCATCAATTGCTGCAGCGGCTTTTTCATATACCCGCGGCTTGAAAGCGATTTTTTGCATTGCAAGATATTTTCCAATATCGCGAAGCTGTTGTGCGACGATATGATTTAAAGCATTCATGATAAAAGCCTTTGAATACGTACTATATTCCTATTTCTCCAGGAGTATGATCTTTCATAATCGCTTCATGATGCGTCGGTTTTTGAAAAACAAGATCAGGCGCCGAAGCGAGAATAAAAGCAGCAATCATCGATAATGTTCCTGCCATAAAAAATACTACTGTAAAACCAAACATTTGTGCAACGATTCCGCTTATCAATCCTGTTACTCCTGCCGCAACACCACTCACCGTGCTATCAAGCGACCAATCGAAAGAGACTCTTTCTTTATCAAGATGTCGCGAAAAAATCGCTGACCACGATGGAATATAAAGAGCAAATGCGATTGCGTGTATTGCCTGCACCAAATATAATTCCCATATTTGATTTACCCATGCAAATGCAAATGCCGAAAGAGACGCCAAAAAAAGTCCTCCCACCAACACTATGAAATCATCTTTTTCTCCAGGAGTTTTATCAAGCAAGTTGGCAATAGGAATCTCGAAAAAAGATTTTATCATCCAATATATCGCCGCAGCGATACCGACGGTTATAAGCGTTGCTCCTACTACTTTTTCAATAATAAATACCGAAAAAATCGGCTCGATAAAACCCCATCCCGCAAGAAAGAAAAGATCTGACAATACGAAATATTTCACCAATCGCCCGACTTTGACATTAACACTGATCTTTATATTCATGAGATAAGTATAACAGATTTTCCCTTGTCATCCTTTAAAATATCTCGTTCATTGTTTTGATCTTCTTCTGGATCCTTGATCGCGGGCAAAACGCCCTTGCCCAGGATGGCAAAAAGTATTGCTATTTAGAATAAATGCATCACGTCCCGAACCGTAAGTAATCCCATAAGAATAAGCAAAAACGCAAAACCAAGACCATTTATCCATCCTTCCACTTTAGCAGAAACTGGAGATCCTTTTATTTTTTCTATGATCGTCAGTAAGAATCGCCCACCATCAAGTGCTGGAAATGGAATCAAGTTGACCACTGCGAGATTGATAGAAATCACTCCTAAAAATTGTATGAAATACGTAAAGCCGATTTTTCCCGTTTCCTGTGCAACACCGAAAATACCAACTGGTCCTACGACGCCCGCAAGAAGCGATCCTTGTGTAATAAGCTGTGTTACTAATTGCCAAAACGCCAAAAACGTATATCCCACAAGGCTTATCGTTGTCTGAAAACCATCCCATAATGCCGAAAAAAAGTTTTCTCCCGGATGGCCGCCATCTTCGAGATAAACCCCTATCGCACCTTCATTGGCTGCCGTAATAACGCGCGGCACCACGTTCATACTCAAGTCTTTCCCATTGCGCGAAACATCAATCGTAATACTCTGTCCGCGATGTGCATTTACAAAAGCGATAAACTCCTTCGAATCGGAAAAATTCTTTATGATATCGCCCTGAGCAAGTCCGACACTTGCCGCCGGCGAATTCGGTTCAACACTGCTTATAATTAAAACTTTCGGCGCAGGAAAAGTAAGCGCGATTGAAATAAGGAGCCATCCGATAAGAAAATTCATAACAACACCAGCAAGTAAAATAATGCTCTTTTTCCACGCCGGCTGGATATGAAATAGTCGATTCGCGTCAACACTTTCTTTTTCTAATTTTGAAACATCTTCTTTTTTTGCACTCATATCTTCCATTAATTCAAACTCACCGTTTTCGCCGGCAATTTTCACAAAACCACCAAACGGCAGCCAGTTAACGCTATATTCCGTCTCGCTCGCGATTTTATCAATAATTTTTCCCTCTTTATCGCGGATTGTTTTGTGAGTTCTCCATGAAAATGCCTTTGGCGGAAAACCGATACCAAATTCCTCCACTTTTACATTAAAGAACTTTGCGCAAAAAAAATGCCCTGCTTCATGCGCAAGAATAAGCACCGAAAGCCCGATAACGACAAAAACCATAATAAGAATAGACATGGAGTGAATTATACACCAATCTTCACTCTAAACCAAATACTTATAACTCTATTGTCATCCCGTGCCCCGACACGGGACCCATTATCTCAAAAAATTAACAAACTTAGAATAATATGATACCTTTTACATAGCACAAACGAGAAAGGCGGTGTAACCATGTTGTATACGAATTCAGTCCTCATAATGATGGTAGCGATTGGAATATCTGTTGTCACTTTCAAGACAAAGCTGAACTCGCCGGAAGCAATTCTTTATATAACAACAGCAATTATGTATGCTTTCGGAAGCGTGATGATCGCTATCACCGATATAGTCACTGATATAGTTTTTCGTCCACCAAAATAAAAAAGGAGGTTTTATCAATGTCGGTCAATGATGCGTGTATTATTACAGCAGGAATACTGTTAATTATCGGCGCGTTTGTTACCGACCCCAAAATTTCACTTCTTTTTGTAGTGTTCTCAACTCCTTTTATTTTTGTGGGCATAAAAACCCCAAAAAGATAGGAAAAACGCCGCTCGATTATCAACCATCGAGCGGTATTTTTTTGAATACAAATCTATGAGGTCGTTCTGAGGCTTCATCATTCCTATTCCCTCCGTCGCAAATCTACAAAGTTGTCATAGTCCCACTTGGATGGATTATCCACGCTTCAATAAATTAAAATAAAAAACTTGGATCCTCCGGTTAAACCGAAGGATGACAGAAAAAGAAAATCTAGTCATTTTTCTTAATAAGACCCCATTGACAAGTTGATAAGAATATGCAAAATCTTATTCAGAACAAATAAGAGGAGGGAGATGTGATTATGGGTCCCGTTATTTCAGGAATATTCAGCATTATGACAATCGTATCTATTTGCCAAGCGCACGCCGGAACCCCAACGACTCAGCAAGCGATTATATACGCCGCAGAAATACTTCTTTTTGGATCCGCAGCAGTCGCGTTTATGATCATCAATTTTCTCCGTCTCAAGCAATAGTAGGCAAGTAGTAAAATACCATTCAATAATGAATGGTATTTTTATTCAAACTATTCTCCCAGTTCCGTCATTTTCCCTTCTACAAGATCTTCCACATCACCATTCGCTTTATCAACTACTTTTTGCATTTTTTCTTTTGCGCGAAAGGCGTCATCTTTTGTAAGCTCTTTGTTGTTTTCGCCGTCTCTTAATCGCTTCATCGCGTCATCACGCTTACCGCGAATCTGAATACGCACCGTTTCCGCCATTTTTTTGATAAGCTTCGCCTGTTCTTCGCGCCGTTCATCACCCAATGGCGATAATGTTGCGCGGATAATCGTCCCGTCATTCGACGCAGTAAGCCCAAGATGCGCCGCTTCAATGGCCTTCACAACCGCCGTTACCGCATCTTTATCCCATAATGTAATCTGTATCGTTCGCGGCGGCAAAATACTCAACGCGCCAAGCTCGCGAATAGTAAGCTGCTGATCGTATATTGAAACAACAATGTTTTGCACCATATCCGGCGATGGACGATTACCACGAATCTCAGCAAAATCCTGCCGTAATTTCCCTGTTGCTGCAGAAAGTTCCGCTTCAAACTCTTTGATATATTGTTCTGATAATGTCATGGAGCTATTGTAACGGGTTTTTTCAAATCTGTCATATTTTTAAATTAATAATATTCGTCTACAATAATAACGCCAGAGGCGCCGTTGCCACCGCTATACGAACTTGACCCACCAGCACCGCCACTACCGACAGTATAAGAATATGATGTCACTGGATTATTAATAATAATTTCCACTCCCTCACCACCAGCGCCGCCACCACCGACATAATTAGCAGCTGCACCACTTCCACCACCACCGGTGTTTGCACCAGCGCTAATTCCAGATACTGATGAAGCACCGCTTAATCCCGGAGCGCCACCGCCAAAAATCGTCCCTCCTCCTGCTCCGCTAAATGTTGCACCATAATATCCTGCACCAGCACTGCCGCCACTACCAGGAAATCGCGAGGAAGCACTTCCACCTCCTCCAGATCCGCCACTTCCTCCACTAGCAGCATTGCCATTTCCACCACTGCCAGCGCCACCACCGCTGCCAGGATTAGCATATACGGAATTAAAAATAGTAGCAGCACCATTTGATCCCGCTACTGCGCCGCCACCTGATGAACCACCTCCCCCACCTCCCCCACCAACCATTCTAATTCGTATCTGCCTTACACCTGCCGGCGTCGCATAGGTCCCAGAACCGGATGTAAATATCTGACGAGTAGGAAGTTGGGTTCCCGCTATTGCATTTGCAGTAATCGTTCCATTAACTTGAAGCGCTGTTGTCGGGCTAGCCGTCCCAATCCCGACGTTCCCTCCATTTACAAAGGTTGCAATAGGATTTACAAGATCACCACCAGAATAGATACCAAGCTTGTTGCCAGCAATCGCTTCTAATCGCATGTCCCAATCATTGGCGGCTGGACGGAGCATAAGATAGCTGCCTCCTCTGAGTTCTAGAATTGAATTTGTGCCTTCGATGGTAAGTTTTTGTCCTGGCGTGCTCGTTCCAATCCCCACGTTTCCTCCTGAATAATACATACTCGTACCACTCAGAAGCCAGAATATCGGATTTCCGTTCGGTGGTTGGTTTGATCCAGGACTCGTAAAGGCAAAGATGCTTATGGCGCAAGCAAATAAGCCAATGGCGATACTAAGGAAAAGAATTTTGAGATTGGAAGAAAAAAAATAATTTCATAATGAGCGGCTTCGTTTTTTCAATGTTTTTATTTGATTAGAAATATGCCCGGCACCATCCCTTGTTTATCTATTTAATACCCAAC
>CAIWCR010000045.1 GCA_903911245.1 uncultured Parcubacteria group bacterium
AATTGCTGCATCACTTGAGCTGGTGCTTCTTTGTAGTTGGATATCACCAATGATGTTTAATTTTGTTGCGGGACTATTTGTTCCCACTCCTACATTACCATTTGAGTAATACATAGATGCTCCATTCAGAAGCCAGAAGGTAGGATTTCCATTGGGAGGTTGATTTGATCCAGGACTTGAGAATGCAAAGATGCTTATGGCGCAGGCAAATAAGCCGATAGCGATACTAAGGGAGAGAAGCTTGAGATTTGAAGAGATGAAAAATCTTGCTGATTTCAGATTCATTACTTTCTATTATAACATAGAATAGAGGGGCAAGAAAAAAGAGATGTTAATAAGTATTCTCTGTCATCCTGGACTTGATCCTCCGACGCCTTGTCCGGAGCAGGCAGGATCCAGAATTAATTCAAGAAGAGAATTACCCTAGATCCCGTGTCGGAGCACGGGATGACAGAAAAAGGAAAGAAGCGTGGATGGCCCCGCCGAGCGGGACCATGACAAATTCTATTCCCGGTGATGGCGGAGCTTGAATAATAATTCCTTATGCGAAAATTCTTCCTGCTTACCAGCCTGCATATTTTTCAACGTATAAATTCCCTTTTCCACTTCTGTTTCACCGATAAAAACAACGAATGGAATATTAAGTTTATCAGCATAGCCCAAGTGTTTTTTTGCTTTTTCTTTTCCAAAAGCGACTTCCGTAGGAATGCCGTTTTTTCTCAAATCAGTTGCAAGCTTTAAACTTGGTCCGAGATCGTCCATCATAGGAATGATAAGAATCTTGGTTGGTGTCGCCGATCCGATTTTAATCGCGCCTTTCTTGCATAGCTGATCAAACAAACGTGTCAAACCAATCGAAATGCCAACGCCGGGGAGTTTTTTATCAATATATTGACTCGCAAGATTTTCATACCGACCACCAGAACACACCGAACCAATTTCCGGATATTCATCCAATCGTGTTTCATAAACGGTGCCAGTGTAATAATCCAATCCCCGCGCAATCGTAAGATCGATAACACAATTCGATTTAGGAACGCCAAATTGCTGGATGAGCTCAATTACTTCAGATAATTCTTCTATTCCTTCCTTGAATTGAGCATTTGCAATTCCAAGGTTCCGCAATCCGGCGATAATATCTTTTGATGAACCTTTTAATTCAATAAAATCGAAAATTCGTTCAATAGCTTTTGCAGAAAGATCAAGCGCTTTCAGTTCTTTTTGAACCGCAGCGATTCCATTCTTTTCGAGTCGATCGATTGATTGCATAATACGCGTCGATGATTCGGTAACGCCAAGCTCGAAAAATAATCCGTTGAAAAGCTTCCGATTATTGATACGCACGGTAAATTTTGCAAAACCGAGCTCGCGGAAAATCATATAAATAATACTCGGAATTTCGGCATCGAAACGAAGATCAAGATTGGTATCGCCAATCACATCAATATCACATTGATAAAATTCTCGAAAACGTCCCGCTTGTGGTTTTTCGCCACGATATACTTTTCCGATAGCATATCGACGAAAAGGAAACGTGAGTTCGTTATAATGTTCGGCGACATACCGAGCAAGTGGAATCGTGAGATCAAATCTCATTGCAAGGTCCGTATCCCCTTTTTTGAATTGATAGATTTGCTTTTCTGTTTCGCCGCCTGCTTTTGCAAGTAATACGTCCGCACGCTCAAGTACGGGAGTATCAATCGGAACAAAACCAAAATTTTCATATACTCGCCGAATCGTGTCGAGCATTGTATTGAATACAATTTGCTCGGCTGGCAATAATTCGGTAAAGCCGGATAACGTTTCCGTTACGATTTTTTTATTTCGTTTCATGATAGATGTGATAATTATATCAAAAACCATGCAAAAAGAAAAAGCCCCCGACAAGATTGTCGGAGGCTGATAAGGGCTGACATCAATGATTAGACAGCAAGCCGAAGATTGTCTATTGCTAAAAATCCCCATTCTGCCATTTTCCTGGAAAGATCGGAATCAACCGGTGCCACCTTTTCGGGCGTTATCATGGTCCATAGTCCAAGAACCTTTCCAAATGCAAGCAAATGAAGCGCCGCTTCTTTATCGCCAATAACTTCAGCAACTTGCAGATAGGTTAATCCTTTTTGCAATTTCGGAACTGACGCCCCATTTATTTCCGCAGGCCAGTCTTTTAAAATGGCAACGAATTCTTTTCGATACATCGCCGCCTTAGCCTTATCCACTCCCACTTTCAAAAAAAGATAATCCACTTTTTCGAAATTTTTCGGAAGCTCATCCTTTTTAAGTCGAATGGTCGTTTCCAAAAGAATTTGGCATAACCGCTTGGTATTCACATTGTTCCCTCCTTCTTTTAAATGCACTAGTTAATAAAATACCACCATTTAACGTTAACGTCAATTATTAAATATATATTAAAAGATATTCAGACTATTTTCCGCTTCGATATAGTATAATAAATACTGTAATTGACGATTTATATTTACTAGATATGAATAAGCTCAAAACGCTTTTTTTAAGTATTCTTATCGGCTCATTTGCTGGAGCCGTGGCAAGTTTTGCGTTTTCCAGTCCTGGCTCTAATCAGCCTCCTAATGGATCCCCTACTTTTTGGCTTCTTAATGGAACAAACATGTATTATTCGAATGGGAGTGTAGGAATCGGAACAAATAATCCTGCTGAAACACTGGATATAAACAGTGGAACAATTGTAATTGGTCCAAACACGGGAGAAAGGATGAATATGGGCGGAGGCTCTTTTGGTTTCAATAGGAAGGTATCAAATGGCACAATCTACTCTTCGAGCTCTTATGCCTACCAAGTCCAGCACACAGGAAGTACCACTGCAGCATCTGATTATCTTGCTTTTCAAACGTATACTCCATCTGGAAGCTTGGTGACGGGGGCTGCTCTTGCCATTGCAGGTACTGGCAATGTTGGTATAGGAACAGTAACGCCTTCAGTTGCCTTGGAAGTGAATGGAGCAGTTAAGGTTGGCGGTTCGGAAACAGGTAATTCAAATTCAGATATTAAGGCATATATCCAAAAGATTGCCTGTCAAAATCGGCGTGGCGTTTGGGTAGACGGATCCGGATGTACCGAATTTGCAAAATATAGCGATACGGCAGCGGCATGGCCAGGAGGATCGTGCGGAAGCGGATATCATGTTTGTACCTTCCCTGATTTATTTACCGGCGGGTTCGCATCGCTTCGCAGACCGGGATACGGAGATCCAGGTGGCACTGGTTATGTCTGGATTGGAGGCACCTATCAATCAAATCAAGATACCTTTTTCTACCCCTGGTCACTTGGAACGACACTTCAATGCAACGCAGGGTCGCATTATATGATGTGGATGATAAGAGCAGCTGCAGGCAATACAGCGTGGGGTTGTTATGGTGATTCATACGTAAACGTCGCGGTATGCTGTAGAGACAATCAATAAAATTGATTATTCTTTCAAACTGCTAATTTCCCTTGTTGCAGTTTTTTATATTTCTTCCATCGGATAGATATCTATCGCAACTTCCTCGTAAGGATGTACTTCCTTGATTGCTTTTATCACTTCAGCAATTTTATCTCGTTCGCATACGACTTCTATTCTTTCTTCTTCGACTGATTCAAATTTCCCAACCTCTCCAATATGCGGATATGCGCCTTCTCCAGGTTTAAATCGTCCAATTCCCTTCGAAGAAAAACTGCAATGCGTATAATTACCGATTTTCCCCGCGCCAGCATTTCCCATTGCTTCACGAACAGCATCTGCATACAACCCAGGAACAAAGACAACGATTTTTACGATATTAGATTGGCTCATATGTCGCGTAGTTCTTAAAAACTTATTTCTGTTTTCGTGTTATTTCCGGAATTTTTTCTCTCGGTATAATCCTTACATTCACTTTTTTCATTCCTTGCATATAGGCCTTCATTAATCGATGCAGTCCATCCAATATAAGCCACCTTCCTTTATTTTCCATAATATCAATCGGATATTTCAAATCAGCCTTGAGCGTTCTTTCGTATTCTTCCTTATATTTTTCAGGGCACTCTATAATCTCCCTCGATGTAAGATTATAAATACCGCCGTGTTGCCAGTGAAATGGAATATCAAAATGCCATGTTAATTTATCAATCTCCATTTCTGAAACAGGAATATCGAGATTCCAAACACTTTCATTTTCCCAATCAAAGTCAAATCCGACTTCTTTAATTATCACCGGCAAATCCTCTTTCATTGCTTTTTATTTCCCGTGGCAATGTTTGAATTTTACAGGATGTCCGTCTGAATTTTTCGCTCCGCATGGGCACGGATCATTACGGCCAACCGTTTGCGTTGGAACATTTGAAACGACTTGAGGAGCTTGCGCAACGTTACTCGATGACATCGGATTATCGGTAAGTTTAAATATATTCATAAACACGATCGCGTTGAAATTATGCCAAAAATCTTTATAGAATTTACTTGCTTCATGACGATACTCAACAAGCGGATCACGCTGGCCGTATGCGCGAAGCCCAACGGATTCAGATAATGCTTCTAGATCCTCAAGATTGTTCATCCAAAGCATGTCCAAGACGCCGATAAGCTGATTTTTCGCCATTGCGTTTTCGGCAGCGTGCACGCTCTTTTCTTCTATAATTTTCCGGCATGCCGCACTGTCAGAAAAATTTATTTCTGAAGAAATAGTTTTTGTAATTCCCGCTTCCTCAAAAATCTTTTTTACATCTTCCACTCTTTCTCCTATTTCCTCTCCGAATGCCATATCCCAGTAACTCGTCGTCGCCTCAGAAATAAGCATGGCAGTTGCCTCTCTGTCCATTAAACTCAAAAATTCTCTGCGCCGCTTATAAACCGCGCTTCGTTGTTTATTCAAGACGTCATCATATTCAAGCAAGTGTTTGCGCAGATCAAAATTTGCACCTTCAACTTTTTCCTGTGCCTGCGCAACCGCTTTTGAAACAAAACTGAATGTAATCGGTTCTTCGTCCGGAAGATCGAATCGTTCCATCAACCCCTTCAATCGATCACCGCCGAAAATGCGCAAAAGATCATCTTCAAGAGAGAGGAAAAATTGCGATGTCCCAGGATCGCCTTGTCGTCCGGCGCGACCACGCAATTGGTTATCAATACGCCGCGCTTCATGGCGTTCGGTTCCCAAAATATGCAATCCGCCAAGTGAGCGTACTTTTTCTGCCTCTTCCGGTTCTGAAGGATTACCACCAAGAATAATGTCTACACCTCGCCCAGCAACGTTCGTCGCGACGGTAACCGCACCCGTACGTCCTGCTTGTGCAATAATCGCACCTTCACGTTCATTGTTTTTTGCATTCAAAACTTCGTGGACAACGCCCGCATTCGATAGCGCCGCAGAAAAAATTTCATTTTTCGCAATGGATGTTGTTCCTAAAAGCACTGGCTGCCCTTTTTTCTGCCGTTCTTTCACTTCGCGCACCACCGCCGCTACTTTTGCGTTGAAGTTACGATAAATAAGATCATCTTCGTCCTTGCGCGCAAGTGGTTTATTCGGCGGGATACTCGTCACTTCGAGGTTGTACACTTTATAAAATTCTTCGGCTGATGTCTGTGCGGTACCGGTCATGCCTGCAATTTTTTTATACATGCGGAAATAATTCTGAACGGAAATTTTCGCATACGTTCGCGATTCTTCCTTCACAAACACGCCTTCTTTTGCCTCAATCGCCTGATGCAAACCCGCCTGATAACGACGCCCCTGAAGCATTCGTCCGGTAAATTCGTCAACAATAATGACCTCGCCGTTTTTTACAACATAATCACGATCACGGAAAAACAGCGCCTGCGCTTTTATGCTTTCTTCAAGATAGTGAACAAGACGAATATTTTCCGACGCATACATATTCGCCACGCCAATCATCTTTTCCACCTTGGCGATGCCAGCATCCGTTACGGTCGCCGATTTGCGTTTTTCATCAACTTCGTAATCCTCGTCTTTTTTGAGGTTGGCAGCAATCCGCGCAAATGTTTTATAAAAATCGCTTGATTGCGCATCAGGTGCCGCAATGATTAATGGCGTACGCGCTTCATCGATCAAAATACTATCAACCTCGTCGATAATCGCAAAATGATGCCCATTCTGCACTTCTTCCTCGATACGATAGACAAGGTTGTCGCGAAGATAATCGAAACCGAATTCATGATTTGTTCCATAAGTAATATCTGCTTGATACGCTTCGCGCCGCGAAATCGGCCGCAAAAATTCCTGTTGAACAAGGAAGTTTCCTGTTTGATCACGTTCTTTATCTAATAACGCCGATTCATGAATTTCATTTTTCTTTCCTTCTTCCGGTGCTTTATATAAAGGATCATATAAAAATGCCGCATTCGGAACGAGACATGCAACCGAAAGACCGAGTGCGCGATAAATCTGTCCCATCCATACTGCGTCGCGACGAGCAAGATATTCGTTTACGGTCACGACATGCACGCCCTTACCCTCTAAGGCATTCAAATATGCCGGCGCAACGGCAGCAAGCGTTTTCCCTTCACCGGTCATCATTTCCGCAACTGCACCTTTGTGCAACGCAATACCGCCCAAAAGCTGCGTATCGAACGGTCGCTGGCCGAGCGTCCGTTTCGATGCTTCGCGTGAAAGCGCAAATGCGCGCGCTAAAGCATCATCGAGTAATGCGCCATCAATAACTGAGTTCTTAAGCTTCGTGCTTTCGGCCAAAAGCTCCCCGTCACTCAATTGCGCAATATCATTTTCAAGCGCATTGATGTCACGAACAAAAACCATAAGCGATTCAAGTGATCGCTTTTTAAAAAATTTTCCGAAATTTTCAAGTATCATTCCTTAACTAATTTTTTCTTATCAAGTTCAACAAACTGTGTCTTATACTTTCCAATTTCAAGTCGCAAGGTATTCCGCACTTTATCGATCGCCGTACGAGCATCATCAGCATATTCTTCAGCACGAATGACTTTTTTCGATAAGCGCATCGTAGCCACCGCCATAAAAACCTCATTTCCTTTTCCATGATGCCGCGACGTGCGGATAATATCAAGCACAACCTCTTTTTGTTCCTCTTTTTCAAACGACTTTATCAACTTTGAAACAGGAAGCATTTTTTCTTCAATATATGTTCGAAACGCCGGCGTCGAATCAGTTATTTTTTTGATAGTAATCTTCATAAGATTAATATTTAATTAATTATTTTATTATATCAATTGCACTTCCTCCTCAAGATCAACACCAAACTTCTTGTACACTTCCGTCTTTGCTAAAGTAATAAGACTTTTCACGTCACAAGCATTAGCATCAAGAACGTTCACAATAAAATTCGAATGTTTTGGCGAGATCATGGCACCACCGAGCGTTACCCCACAAAGTCCCGTCTCGGAAATAAGCTTTGCTGCAGAAATAACCGGATGCGGATCGGTTTTGACAGAAAATTGCGAACCACGGAACATGAGTACTGCGTCTTTTACTGCTTTTTTATATTTAGGACTCTCCTTTTTATGAATTATTGAAAGCGGAACATTTTTGAAAATACTACCAATATTCGGATATTCAAGCGGATGATTAGCGGCACGATACGCAACATTCTTTTGTATTGTCTCCAAGATTCTCTTTTTATCCCCTTTTTCAAGCCGTAATTCAACCGACAGAATTATTTCGCCTCCTTTTTTCTTTTTGAAAATACTGCTTCGATAACCGAATGCACAATCTTTTATAGTCCGTTCGCGGATCGTCATTGTTTTTATATCAAAACTTCGCACTGAAACAATGCTATGTTTCGTTTCACCACCAAAGCATCCTGCATTGCCGCGAATCGCTCCACCCAATGTTCCAGGAAGACCACCCGCCCACTCAAGGCCAGACAACGATTTCTTGGAAACAAAATCGAGTAAACGTGCCATCATGATGCCCGCACCAACAATAACGGTCTCTCCCTTTTTACTTTTGGCGGACAACTTCAAGGTAGTGATTTCTGGTTTCAAAACCAGTCCATTCCATCCTTCATCACTAATCAAAAGATTCGTTCCGCCGCCCAAAATCAAAATAGGAAGTTTTTTCGTCTTCGCTTCTTTTACTGCCCACGCAATTTCGCGTTCATTTTTTGCAGCAAAAAAGTAACGGGCAATACCGCCAATTTTATAATGGCTTAATTTTGAAAGTGAAATATTTTCTTGAAATTTCATGTAATAAAAGGTGGTCTAACATTATGGATCCTGGATATTTCTCGTAAACTCGAAATTCCAGGACGATTGAATTTCTAGGCTCTTCTGTCGCTAAGAAATTCTAGTCGATTCGCTCCACCCAGTTTTCAATTTCGAAACCTTGTCTTTTTAAAATATAAATACTGGGCGGAGCGGCCGTGGTGACCTCCAATTCTGTTTGAATGAATGAGTGCTCAACAGCTGCTCCTCGTTCATTATAAAAGAAGTCCACAAAATAGACAAATCGACTAAAATTTCTTAACGACTGGGATTTCTTAGCGAGGAACGAACTTAGAAATCCGAAGTTCCCGGGGTGAAACAACAGAGTTTAGAAATTTTGTCGTCCCGGCGGAGGCCGGGAGCCATGCATTCCCCCTTTTTCTTATTATTTTAATGATAAAAATCTGCAATACATATAATTACCTCCTCCTTCACCAAGGCTACGGAGGAGTTCTTTGCCTTTAAATCAAATAAAACCAAAACCCCCTTGCGGGGGCTTTGGCCAAACAGAATTGTGCGGGACATACCTTATTCAACGTCGTCGATAAGGTATACTCACACTCATTCCCTGGCATTATACCACGGCTTTCAAAAAAATGCAAGATTTTCAAACAATTTTATTTCGTATACTGGTAGATTACCACCTCGCCCGTAGCACCCGCACCGCCACCATAATTATTTCCACCGCCAGCGCCTTCTCCGCCACCGCCAGGAACGTTGCCGGGAACACCGATACCATTTGCAGGTCGCGCGCCACCCGCCCCTCCTCTCGGTGCGTCTCCACCTTTCCCACCTTCAACCATGGAAGAACCACATAAACCAAAAGTTCCATGATTACCATCGGCGCCAGTAATATTAAAATCTCCACCAGTTGCACCGCCCCCACCGCCGCCAGTGCCATCACCATTGGCATAACCAGCCGTACCACCAGCACCGCCGTTTGCGGTAATAGTATTAGCACCAGAATTATAGGTAAATAAGGATGCTCCTCCAGTACCACCACTTCCAGTGCTTCCTCCGCCAACGCCAGAAGTCCCTATCGTTATTGTTTCAGTCGAACCAAGCTGACTCGCTGTTAAAACTTTTAACGCATATCCACCAGCGCCACCTCCGCCGCCACCCCCAATATAACTACCGCATGCCGTAGTTCCTCCGCCGCCACCAGCGCCACCCCAAATTTCAACGGTGATATAAACAAGATTGGCGGGCTTTGTCCAAGTCGAATTGGAAGTATAAGTAGTAATATTCGTCAAAGTGCCACCAGTCGCCAAATAACTTTGACAACCGCCACTAAGACACATTTGACTCGCTGCGCTGACCGATGAAGCAGTAACCATTCCCATCACTTGCAATGTCGTGGAAGGACTTGCCGTTCCTATCCCTACATTCCCTGCAGTGTAATACATGGAGGTTCCACTCAAGAGCCAGAAAATAGGATTTCCGTTCGGTGGTTGATTGGATCCAGGACTTGAGAATGCAAAAATGCTTATGGCGCAGGCAAATAATCCGATAGATATACTAAGGAATAAGACTTTGAGATTATTTGAAATGAAAGCTTTCGCTTTTTTCGAATTCATTATGTTTGATTATATCATAATGATTTAAATAATATCTCTCTGTCATCCTGGACTTGATCCTCCGACGCCTTGGCCGGAGCAGGCAGGATCCAGGTTCTTCTTCAAATTCAAAATGAAAAAATGATTAATCCTGGGTCCTGGATAACCGAAGACGGTTTCCAGGATGACAGATGGGGGGCCTGGATACGGCTATGCTCTCTACTTCCCATATCCTGCTGATATAGAGGTAATGACGGGGGTTCCTGTGAGGGATATTGGTGGGATGAGGGTAATTCGGTATTGGAGATAGGAATCTCCAGTATTTACACAATTTCCTGATGATAAGGCACTTCCTGAAGCTGATATGACACAAGAGCTGGTACCATTCCATGCTGAAGCATTGGTCATAGAGAGATTACTTCCTGATCGGGCTTGCATAATGATAGTTCCGGTTGCTGATTGATTGATCCATGAGAGATTTCCCCAGGTGGCAACGGTGCCGAGATATTGGGGAGAAGAAGTATAGGTACCAGG
>CAIWCR010000046.1 GCA_903911245.1 uncultured Parcubacteria group bacterium
AAGGACCGTGACGGAGAGAATTGAGATGATACCAAGGGCGACAAGGAGTTCAACGAGGGTGAAACCCTGGGTGAGTTTATTGATGCGACGAGAATGCAATGCCATAGGTCCAGTGCTCATTGTTTTTATTTTTATATGTTTCGATTATCTGACGCAACGGAAATTATAACTGCCTTCAGCACTTCCCTCCCAGCCAACCCATCCCCAGCGACCATACGCACAACCTCCAGCACCAAATTCAACCGTTCCAACGCCATACCAACCATCACCACGATACATTGGAATAGCAGAATTACTTGCCCACTCCCAGTTTGTCGTCATCGTGGAAAGACTCCATGTTGCAGCGTTTTTACAAGAATATTTCCACTCAAGAGGTTCGGGAAGTCGCATATTAATCTGGGTGCATGCTATTTTCGCAAGTTCCCATGTCTGCGCCCCTCTCTCATTCGTCTCTATCACATATCCCACATCCCCTACCGAACAGTTGCCTCCTCCGGTTGCCGCTCCTGCTGATCGGGCATCATAATAAGTTGCTCCTGATTTGAAACAGACTTCGGTATAGGCAGCAGGAGGATTCATTGAGATGATGTGGTTGTTATACATACCTGCATTACTCGTCATCGAATTAGCATCGATACTGATATTAGTCAAAGCAAGTGCATTCTGATGCAATGAGTCCGTTGAGGTTACATAGCCTGATCCTACGATATCAGCAATAGGGACAACACCAATAGAAGTTGATGCCGGAGTTCCTGAGGGAGTTAATGATCCTGCTTGTACCTGAAGACAGATAGAGATAAATGCTCCTAATGCAAAGCCTGAGAAGATAAGGAGAGCAATTTTGGAATGCTTGATCATTTAAAAGAATTGTAACATAAGGAGAAATTATATGATGTGGATAGAAAAAATATTTTCTCGGCTCAAGTTCTGTCAGTCAAACAAAATAAAACCACCCGTTTAGAGTAGTTTTATTTTTCTTTGCGCGGTCGACCGGAGCTTGAACAAAATTTTGCAAATGCAAAATTTTCTAAAACCCCTCGGTTTTAGTATTTCCGCAACGGGGAAACTACCGTTTCCCCGACCCCTTTCCCGGTTCAAGTCCAACGTATAAAAACAAAATAAAATCGACCACAAGGGTCGACTTTATTTTGTTTGCGCGGTCGACCGGACTTGAACCGGCAACCCCCGCCGTGACAGGGCGGTGCTCTAACCAAATTGAGCTACGACCGCACGAGGAAATAATATATTCTTCTTTACAATAAATCAAATAAGAAACTTATTTGATTAGTTTCAAAAACTGATTTTCATCTAGTATCGTTACCTCGAGTCGCTTTCGTCCCGATGAAAAGCAAAGCTTTTAACGGGGCTCAGCTCCAATTTGTAGAGTTCAACGACTTTCCAAAAGTTTTAAAAAATCATTTTCATCCAAGATCGTTACCCCTAATCGCTTCGCCTTCTCATATTTCGATCCCGGATTAGATCCGACAACAACATAATCCGTCTTCTTACTTACTGACTCAGACGGATCACCTCCCAATGCACGGATTTTTTCTTTTGCTACTTCGCGACTCAATGACTCCAAAGAGCCAGTAACGACAAATGTCTTTCCTGCAAATTTCGCATTTGATACCGAACGCGCCTCCGCGGCAATAACAATTCCCGCTTTTTCAAGTCGATGCAAAAAATCAATATTTCTTATCTCATGAAACCAATCGTAAACACTTTGAGCAACCTTCGGTCCGATATCTGGCACTTGCTGAAGATCATCAAGTGAACGTTTTTTGAAATAATCAGTAATTTCTTTTATGGTCGCTTGATGATTATTATTTGATAACTGAAAATTACGTGCGAGCGCTATCGCTGTTTCTTCACCAATATGCAAAATACCCAGCGAGTAAAGAAATCTCGCAAGCGGCAATTTCTTTTTTAATTCAACCTCGCGAATAATATTCTCTGCCGACTTCTCGCCAAACTGACCAAGAACTTCGATATCCCCTTTTTCAAGCATAAAAATATCGGCAGCATCCGTTATTAATCCTTCATCCAAAAATCGATCAATAATTTTGGGACCAAGACCATCGATATTGAAAGCGCCGCGCGAAACAAAGTGATAAAGCGATTCACGATGTCGCGCACCACACAACGGAGACGAACATCGGTATGCAACACCATCGCGCACAACCCTCGAGCCATCAACCGGGCATCGATCAGGCATATGAAACGCTTTTTCTTTTCCCGTTCGAAGATCTTTTAAAACGCTCAGAATCTGCGGGATAACATCCCCCGCACGGGAAACAATCACCGTATCGCCAATCTTCACGCCAAGGCGGGCGATTTCATCGGCATTATGGAGTGTCGCATGCGTAACCGTGGTGCCGCCAATATTCACCGGCCGCATAACCGCAACGGGCGTGAGAACACCCGTTCGACCGACTTGAATTTTAATATCCTCGACAATGGTTGTCGCTTCACGCGGAGAAAATTTATATGCCATGGCGGCACGCGGCGCCTTACCAATAATTCCCGCACGCGCAAAAATTGCATTTTCGTTTACTATTGCAACCGTCCCATCGATTTCATAATCAAGCCGTTCTCGATGTTTCGCCCAATAATCTCGAAACTCGAAAACTTCTTTCATATTCTTCGCTGGCTTATTATTAGAATTCGTTTTGAAACCAAATACCTTCAAAAGAGCATGAACTTCATCATGATGCATTTGGCCAATATCAGTCACAATGTCATACTCGAACGAATCCAATCGGCGATCAGCTATTACTGATGGATCAAGTTGGCGCACCGAACCAGCGGCGATATTCCGAGGATTAGCATAGGTTTTCATACCTTTCTTTTCTTGCTCAGCGTTGATGCGAGCAAACTCTTTCTTGGTAAGAAAAACTTCCCCCCGAACAACTAAGCGACGAGTAGTTAGATTATAACGACGAGAATCGAGGTTTACATTCTTTAAATTCTTTTCCACCTCATCAATCGGGAGAAGTTTTAATGGGATTGCATCGATGGTGCGGAGATTCTGCGTGACGTCCTCCCCTATCATTCCGTCACCGCGCGTTGAACCTCGAACAAAAACTCCATTTTCATATTCAAGCTCGATCGCCAAACCATCAATTTTTAATTCGCAGTAAAATGCCGGCGAAGACTTGGGCATTGTTTTTCCTGTATCAATCCGCATTTTCAAATAATTTTCTACACGCTCCAACCATGCCATCATATCGCTTTCCGAAAAGGCATCATTAAACGACGTCATCCTTGTTTCATGCCGAACCTTCTGAAATTCCTTCAGTGGTTTTCCCGCAACACGTTGCGTCGGCGAATCAAATGTTATTAATTGAGGAAATAAATTTTCTAAGTCAAAAAGTTCTTTTTTAAGCGAATCAAGCGCGGCATCGGAAATCTCTTCACGATCATGAACATGATAAAGATAGCGATGGTGGTCAATCGTTTTTTTGAGTCGCGCAATACGCAATCGCGCTTCTTGCTCGCTGATAGCAGAATTCATATAAAATAATAAAGACAATTAAAGCGACAAATAAAAGGCGCGCTTGGTATTGGGCGTCGTTCCTTGTGCAATAGCATATGAGGCATTAGAAGTAGTGGCGCCCCCAATTGCACCGCATGAAGAAAGAACAATATCATTAACATCGTAACATGTTACTAATACCGATGATCCATTCGAAAACAATGGCAAAGAAAGCTCTGCCGATGACGTAGGGTTGAAATAATTATATTGCGCCCACTCAATTCCCGTATCGGCAGCAAAAATAGCTTTTGCCGAATTCGTAAAATCAGTCGCACTTCGTATCTGATACACCATAAGAAGTCCTGCAATAGTACTTGCTCCGAGAATTGTTCCGCCAATCGAAAGCACCGTAAGCAGCATAACCTGCCCCTTTGTTTTTAAAACAAACCCTTTTTTAGGGAAAAATATCCTCACCCATCTATTATAACACCAAAAACAAAAAAAGATCATATCTTGACTTATCAAAACCGCTCGAATTATACTGTAACCAGTAATGCTGATGATTGCCGTGCCTACCAAGCATGGGTCGCTGGGCGACAAGTCAAAATTCCAAATTAGCGTTACAAAAAAAGCGCTCGTATTCGACTTACGAGAAACTAGATGGAACCGCGTGGTCAGGAGACCTCGTTCTAGTATTAAATTATTAATTTAATATTGGAACGAGGTCTTTTTATATTCCTTGTTTCAAAAAAATATAAAAACCATGGAAGACAAACAAATAGAAAATATCCGACATTCGCTTGCCCATCTTTTGGCGGCGGCGGTCCTGAAAAAATTTCCAGGAACGAAGCTTGGTATCGGACCAACTATTGAAAACGGGTTTTATTACGATTTTCTGCTTCCGCAAGCAATCGCACCAAGCGATCTTAAAAACCTCGAGAAAGAAATAAAAGATCTTATAAAGCATGATCTCGTCTTTGAGGGCAAAGAAATAAGCGCTCCTGAAGCAAAAGAGTTGTTTAAGGAACAATCTTTCAAACTTGAGCTTATCAATGAACTCGAAAAAAGCGGAGAAAAAATATCCATTTACGAAACAAAAAAGCCGGGATCGACTGACCCCGTTTTTATAGATCTTTGCCGCGGCGGACACATTGAAACCACAAAAGAAATCGATTTAGGTTCTTTCAAGCTTGATCGCATCGCTGGCGCATATTGGCATAGCGACGAGAAGAATCAACAACTCACACGCATTTATGGACTTGCTTTCGCGACCAAAGAAGAGCTTGACGAATATCTCACGATGCGCGCCGAAGCAGAAAAACGCGACCATAAGAAGCTGGGTCCACAGCTTGATCTTTTTACTTTCTCAGATCTTGTCGGTCCCGGGCTCCCCTTGTGGACACCACGCGGCACCATTCTTCGAAACACACTCGATCAATTCGTCTGGGAACTCCGCTATGCACGCGGTTACGAAAAAGTTGAAATTCCTCATATCACAAAAAAGGAACTCTACGAGAAAAGCGGTCATTGGGAAAAATATAAAGATGATCTTTTCAAAATCATCACTCGCGAAGGCCATGAGTTTGCCATGAAACCAATGAACTGTCCGCATCATACGCAAATCTACGCGCGAAAAAAATGGAGCTATCGCGATCTCCCTCAACGCTATGCCAATACCACCACATGCTATCGCGATGAACAAAGCGGAGAATTAAGCGGTTTATCACGCGTTCGCGCGTTCGCGCAAGACGATGCACACGTATTCTGCCGCTCGTCACAAGCAAAAGAAGAGTTTCTCAAAATTTGGGATATTGTTCATGAATTCTACGGCGTGTTCGGATTCAATTTGCGCACCAGGCTTTCGCTTCATGATCCTGCTCATCCTGAAAAATATCTTGGTGATAAAGATGGCTGGGCGTTTGCAGAAGGAGAACTGCGGGAAATCGTTACCTCGAAAAAAGTTGATTGGTATGAAGGAATCGGTGAAGCCGCGTTTTATGGCCCGAAGCTCGATTTCATGGCAAAAGATTCGTTGGGACGCGAATGGCAGGTAGCAACTATTCAGCTTGATATGAACATGCCGGAACGATTCGAGCTTTCGTGCATCAATGAAAAAGGAGAAGAAGAGCGGATTGTTATGATTCATGCCGCCATTATGGGATCCATTGAACGATTTCTTTCTATTCTCATTGAACATACTGCTGGCGTATTTCCCGTTTGGCTCGCACCAACGCAAGTTGTCATAGTGCCTGTCAGTGAAAAAATTTCCGATTATGCAAGGAAAGTATACGAATCACTTCTCGCGAAAAATATCCGCACTGAACTTAATGACCCAAATGAATCACTCGGCAAACGCATCCGCGTGGCAGAAATGATGAAAATCCCCTACATCATCGTCGTTGGAGAAAAAGAAGAAAAAGAAAATATGGTAAATGTGCGCAGTCGCAAAACTACAGAAGGAGTTGAAATGGGAATAGAATCGTTTATCGAAAAAGTAGAAAAGGAAACGCAGGAGCGAATACGATAGACGAATGCACGACCTTCCCAAAATCATCGTAATCGTCGGCCCGACCGCAAGCGGAAAAAGCAACTGCGCGGTTAAGCTTGCAAAAAAATATGATGGTGAGATCGTTTCCGCTGATTCGCGGCAAATTTATCGCGGCATGGATATCGGAACGGCAAAGGTATCACGCGATAACAAGCGATTAAAAACATATATTTCCGGAGGAATTCTCCACCACCTCGTTGATATCAAAAATCCGAATGACGATTATTCTGCGGCAGATTATAAACACGACGCGATCGACACAATAAACGATATCCTCAAGCGCGGAAAACTTCCTATTCTCGTTGGCGGTACCGGTTTATATATAAAAGCCATCGTAGACAACCTCACTATTCCTGAAGTAAAAGCCAATCCTCGACTTCGGAAAAAACTCGAATTAGAAATAAAGAAAAAGGGGCTTGCCGCAGTTTTTCAGAAACTCGTATCACTCGATCCTGAAGCAGCAAATATTGTCGACGGCAAAAATTCTCGCCGCGTCATTCGCGCGCTTGAAATCGCGATGGAAACAAAAATTCCTTTTTCTGCTTCACGAAAATCAGGCTCGCCGCTTTTCGATGCACTCCAACTCGGTCTTTGTCCTAAAAAAGAAGTTTTAGAAAGACGAATTAAGAAACGCACCGAAACGATGTTTAAGGATGGACTCATAAAAGAAGTAAAAGGATTATTGAAAAAATATGGTAGCGAATGCAGGGCGTTCGACGGCATTGGTTATCGCGAAGTCATTGATTATCTTGATGGCAAAATGACGCTTATTGAAGCGGAAGAATTAATAAACAAAAATACTATCCATTACGCCAAGCGCCAGATGACGTGGTTTAGAAAAGACAAAAGAATACATTGGAAATAAAGTTTTAAATCCCCCGCCTGTCATCCCGACGGAGGTCGGGATCCACACTTCCAATCTTCTTTTCATAAAGCATAGATACTCCGATCAAGTCGGAGAATGACAACTATGCAAGATTTTAATGTAGATTCTTCTCGAAAATTTCTTTCAACATATCCGGCTTCGCTCTGCCTTTCAGAATTCCCATCGCTTTACCGATAAGAAATTGTAAGCTCGCAGTTTTTCCTTTTTTGTAATCCGTAACTGCGACATGATTTTCGGCGATAACCGCAATCACCACCGCTTCAATTTCATCCACATCCGATGTGCCAATGTTTTCATCCTTTATGATGTCTTCCGGATCAAGACCGGTTTCAAACATCTTTCTCAAAATATCTTTTGCTTGACGACTCGTAAGCTTTCCATCGTCAACGCGCGTCGCAAGATGCGCAAAATGTTCCGGATTTATTTTTATATCACGCAACAAAACACCAAACTCATTCATCAATCCACGAAGGTCGCTCGCCAAATAATTATATAATGTCTGGATTGTTGCTTCTGGATTATCAGCACGCAATTCCGAAACGGCATTTTCAAAAAACTCACCAAGCTCCAGATCGTTCACTAAAAGCTCCGCCTGCCCGCTATCAAGCGCATATTCTTTTTGTAAACGCACCAATCGCGCCGCAGGCAATTCAGGAAGTTCCATACGCAGTTTTTCTATATCAAACACTATTGTTGAAAACGACGGCAAATCCGGCTCTGGAAAATAACGATAATCCTGCGCTTCTTCTTTTGATCGTTGTGATGTCGTTTTTTGAGTGATATCATTCCATCCACGCGTCTCTTGCTGGATTACTTCTCCTTTTTCAAGTAATTCCGTTTGTCGTTTTATTTCATAATTGATTGCCTGAAAAACCGACTTGAATGAATTCAAGTTTTTTACTTCCGCGCGCGTGCCAAGCTCGTTAGTCGCAGAAACCGAAATATTCGCATCGGCGCGCATTTGCCCACGCTCGAGATCCGCGTCCGATACCCCAAGATAACGCAATACCAGCTGAACCTCTTTCATAAAAGCGACCGCTTCTTCGGCATTATGCATGTCCGGTTCAGTCACAAGCTCCATCAATGGCACGCTCGCACGATTATAATCAACAAGCGTGTCGCCCGATGCATCGTCATGGATAAGTTTTCCAGCATCTTCCTCAAGATGAATATGATTTATTTTTACGCCACGCAAAGTTCCACCCGAAATAATCGACTTACCAGATTGAGAAATTTGATACGCCTTCGGAAGATCGGGATAGAAATAGTTCTTGCGATCAAATCGTGTTTCGGCATTCGGCGCTCCTTCAAGTGCAAGACCAACTTTAATAACTGCTTCAACGGCTTTTTTATTTATCGTCGGCAACGTTCCCGGATGCCCCAGACATACCGGACACACATTTATATTCGGACGCTTTTCATCCGGATCGTTCAAAGAATCACAAAACATCTTTGTTTGCGTTTTAAGTTCCGCATGTACTTCCAGCCCGATAGTTGGTTTATATTCAGCCATAATGGAGTGATTATATCACGAATTTTGGGATTTGCATCTCTATTGATCATCCTGAATTTAGTTCAAGCTCCATGTCTTCAATCTCCTGCAAAATTTGACATATTAATAATATTACAGTATGATTTATCCAGCATATTAATAAGGGGGTCTATACTGATGACAAGACCAAACATTCATCCAGATACCGCAAGATTTATCGCGGCAATCTGCGAGAACCTCCCAATGGAACTTTCAAGCGATGTAATGGAGGGATGGATTCAAAATCCCAGAGCCCTCCGAAGAGCCTTGGAAGTTCTCCTTCCACCGGTTGATGTCGCACTCATTAGAAAACAAGGACGCTGTCAATAGTTCTCACTTACCCGCACACTGATTCAATTCAGGCGCGGGTTTTTATTTATTTTAAAAATCCCGACAAATGTCGGGGTTTTTGTTTTTAAAAGACTGGAAGCATGGATCCCGGGCCAACGCCCGGGATGACAACGAGGTGTTGTCGTTTTAATCTACGATTTCGATTCCCATATTCTTTGCGGTGCCGGCAATGATACGCTCAGCGGCTTCAATGGTATCAGCATTTAAGTCTGGCATTTTCTTTTCCGCAATAGCGCGAAGGTCTGCGCGCGTTACTTTGCCAACTTTAGTCTTTAATGCTTCTTTCGAACCCTTCGCGATGCCTGCCGCCTTCAATAACATAGATGACGCTGGCGACGTTTTCAAAACAAAGGTAAAGCTCCTATCCTCAAAAATCTTTATTTCCGCAGGAACGATATCCCCCTTCATATCTTTCGTCGCATCGTTAAACTGCTTACAGAATTCCTGAATATTGATTCCCTGAGGACCCAACGCTGTACCAACCGGAGGAGCTGGATTTGCCGCTCCTGCAGGAAGTTGTAATTTTATGATTGTTTTTATTTTCTTAGCCATATTTTTTTAAAAAGGTATGTCATCCAACGGTTTTAAGTCTTCTTCTTCGAGATTGATAGTAGGAAGTTCTTCCTCTTTCGCCGAAAAACTATTTCCACCATTCTCATTCGCCGATTTCGCTCCAAACGATCCCCCGCCAGCACCCGCAGGTCGCGGACCAAGCTGCATCCGTTCGGCCATAATCTCAGTTGTCCGATGTTGAGCACCCTGCTTATCGGTCCAACTTCGCGTTCGAAGACGACCCTCTATCAAAACCGTTGCTCCCTTCACGAGAAATTGCGACGCAATTTCAGCCTGACGACCCCACAAAACAACATTATGAAATTCCACTTCTTCTTGTTTTGCTCCGTTCTTATCATTCCACGTACGATTCGTAGCAACGCCAAGTGTCGTCACCGACTGACCACCAGGAGTCGTTTTAAGCTCAGGATTTGCCGTAACGCGACCAACGATAATTACTCTGTTATAGTCCATAAAATTATTTATTAATTATTGATGATTAGTATAAATATAGTAAGATTAAAAAATTTTAAAAATGTTTTCTCTCCTATAAAATACGTATGGCCTATGACTATTGTAAGATTTCCTCGATCTTCTTTTCTAACGCTTCATTACTAAGCGTTCGCGGCGATGATATTTTAACTTCTTCGCGAGTATCGGTCATGCGCGGAGCCCTCTCTGTCTTTGCGGGAGTGCCCTCTCGAGGGGTTTCAACACGGATCTTTGAAGGAAGAGAAAGAATGATCGAACGAAGAACGTCGTGCTTCATAGTAAGGTTCTGCTCTAACTTCTTCGCATCAACGCCCGCTGCTTTAAAATTGCAATATACAAAAACCGCTTCTGTACATTTCTGTATTTCGTACGCCAAAGCAAGCTTTTTAGCACGCGGCTCAGTAATAGCCTCAGCGTTATGCTGGGTCAAAAAAGAAAGCACGCCCTGAATGTCGTCCTCGCTTTTTACGAGAAATGAAATTTCGTAGTTCTTTTTGTCTTTTTCGTTGTTTTCCATAGCCACCCTATAATAGCAGAGTTATTTTTTTACGCAAGCCCACCTTCAAAAAATACCATTCTATTTGACATACTATCCCTAAAAGTGATATAAAATAGCCTCAGCTCTTTAATAAAAAACTAAGTCACAACCAAAGGCTCCTTAATAAATTAAGGATTTTGGACCATGACCATAATAAGGACGAATCAGAATTAGTAGAAAAAAGGAGGAACGGTATGGAAAAAAGACTCTTTATCGAGATAATGGCAATCCTTTTGGAGCGCGTAAAAACCGGGGGGATCAAAAGAGGAGTGAAGCTTCTCAAGTTTATCACCCAGCATCCCGAGGAAGCAGCCGCTCAGTTCGTAAATTGGCTAAACAATGGATTACGAATCTGCGATACAAGCGAACTTCGAACGGTTAAGCTACGGCTTGAAAAAAATCCTATCAACAACGCTGCAGAAGCCCTAGTAAAGGAAGGCCTCATGTGTCCACACGCTTATGAAATGGCAAAAAAATCAGCACCTTCCATGTCGAGCGAAAAAATGACAGTCGAAGCGATAAGTATCTCGCTTGCAGATCTTGGTCTTATAAAACCATCGAGCCTGAGAGAAATTTATATCCAAGCGGGAAAGTTTGGGTTTGGGCTCTGTCCTCCGGAAGTTGTAATCCAACTATACCTTCACTATCCAGAACAACTGCACGGTGGCAGTGATGACGAGTGGAACTCTGAACAAATGATCGCGGTGACACCACTTACCGATCCGAATGGAAATTTAAGCATTTTCCAAATCGGAAAAGATCATGAAGGAATTCGACGTATCACCACCGCATGGGCCTCTAACTGGTCCTACAATCTCGTCGAGCGCTTCGTCTTTGTTACTAAAAAATAAATAGCCTCGCTCTTGGATTTTGGGAATTTATTATTATTCCCCCCCATAATCCATAAGCAAACCTATGCCGCATTCGAGATTTTTTTTCGAATGCGGCATTTTATTTATCTCATAGGTCAAAAATCCTTTGCGTTTTTCTCGACTTTCTGTTATTCTATGGATTCAATGATCCGTCCCCTCTTTTCTCTAATATAGAGAGTCTTTTCCGACGGCTCACACATTTATGGCAAACGATAACGTCATTTTAAAATTCAATAAGGTTTCCTTTGAATACGGAGTCAAAAAACCAATCCTCACCGAGGCCGATTTTTCAATCCGCCGTGGTTCTAAGTTCGCGCTCATGGGACAAAACGGAGCTGGCAAAAGCACGCTCTTCAATCTTATTATCAAGGAAGTAGTGCCCGAAAATGGATCCATCGCAATAGAAAAAGGACTAAGCATCGCAATTGCAAAGCAGGTCATTCCCGCCGATCAAATGGATAGCACAATAAAAGAATTTTTCGAAGGGCTTTTCTCGAAAAAAATATATGATATCGATCCACGTATTGCAGAAGTGTTTGCTATTGTAAATCTTTCAATTCCAACCGACCGCACAGTAAGAACTCTTTCTGGCGGACAGCAGGCGCGCCTCCTTCTTGCTTCGGCGCTCATTCAAAAACCCGACCTTCTTCTTCTTGACGAGCCGACAAACAATCTTGACGCCGATGGCCTTGCTCATCTTACTCAGTTCCTTATTGACTACAAAAAAACATGCATCGTTATTTCTCATGACGCCGACTTTCTAAATGCCTTTACCGATGGCGTTCTTTATCTTGATGTCTTCAATCATATCATCGAAAAATATGTGGGCAACTATTTCAATGTCGTCCAGGAAATCACCGCCCGCATCGAACGCGAGCGCAGACAAAATGTTCGTCTTGAAAACGAGATCATGCATCGAAAAGAACAAGCAAGTTTCTTTGATCAAAAAGGAGGTCATATGCGCGACGTCGCACGAAAAATGAAAGAAGCAATTACAAAACTTGAAGAAGAGAAAGTGGAAACACGAGAAGAAGATAAAACCATCCGCAAATTCGTAATCCCCTGCGAAGAAGATCTCTCAGGACCAATTATTACGATTCGATCATTATCTCTTATGAATCATGGAAAGCCCGTAACGAAAAAAGTAAGTGTCGTTCTAAAACCAAAGACTCATCTTTTACTGTCCGGCCCTAATGGCATCGGAAAAACAACGCTTCTTCAGGATATCGCTTCAGAAAAATCATCTGGCGCCGAAATCGCGGAAGGAATTCGAGTGGGATATTATCGTCAGGACTTTTCAACGCTCGACCCCGAAAAAACTGTTTATGAATCACTCGCAGAGGTAATGATAAGCGGAACCGAAGAAACCCTCCGATCAGCCGCCGCCGGTTTTCTTTTGAACGCTGAAGATCTCAAACATAAAATCAAAAATATTTCCGAAGGACAAAAAGGATTGGTGATGTTCACGCGCCTCGTTCTGCAAAGACCAGGACTCCTTATTCTTGACGAGCCGACAAATCATATCAATTTCCGCCATATCCCCATCATTGCCGAAGCACTTGATAAATATACTGGCGCAATGATTCTTGTAAGCCACGTTAAAAGTTTCGTAAAAAAGATTCGCATCGACGAGACGCTTGATCTCGCAACATTGATTAAAAAAGAGAAAGCTGAAAAATAATATTTTTCTCCTTTTCTTTCTAGCCACTAACAACTAATCACTGATTCATATCATCATGCTTATCGACAGCGTCAAAATTACAGCAAAAGCGGGAAAGGGCGGCAAAGGCGCTGTTGCTTTTAGTAAGATTAAAATGAGCCTTGGCCCAACCGGGGGAAGCGGCGGAAGGGGCGGAAGTGTCTATTGTGAAGCAGTAGCGGACTTAGGCGCGCTTCGACAATTTCGATCACAAAAAGCATTCAGCGCCGAAGATGGCCGCGATGGTCGCCAAGCATTCCGCGATGGTCACGACGGACAAGATCTCATTCTTCTTGTTCCGCGCGGCACCGTTGTTCATAATCTTGAAACACAAACCGATTACGAACTTTCGAAAATTGGCGAACAAGTACTCATTGCTCAGGGCGGTAAAGGCGGTAAAGGAAATTATCTCTATCGTTCGGCAACCAATACCTCTCCAACACAATTTCAACCAGGCCTGCCCGGTGAGGAATTTTTATTTCATCTCGAACTCAAGCTCATTGCTGATGTCGGCCTCGTCGGCTTGCCAAATGTCGGAAAATCAAGCTTCTTGAATGCCGTTACCAACGCTCAAAGTCCTGTTGCAGATTATCATTTCACAACCCTCGAGCCACATCTCGGCGCATATTACGGACTCGTCATTGCTGATCTTCCCGGCCTCATCGAAGGCGCATCTGACGGCAAGGGGCTTGGTATAAAATTCCTCAAACATATCGAACGAACAAGAATTCTTTTTCATTTTATAGATTCCAAAACAGATGATCCTGTTCGCGACTACAATATTATTCGCAACGAACTCAAGGCGTATAATCCCCTCCTTTCCAAAAAACAGGAATATGTTTTCATCACCAAAACCGACGAAGTCGATGAAAAACGCTGCAAAGAAATAATAAAAAAACTTTCTACAAAAGTCTTTCCCAAAAAAACTGCCGGGAAAAAAGCGGCTCCCTCACATAAAAATAAAATATTTGAACTTTCTATTATTGATCCAGAAAAAATGGATGCAGCCAAGAAGCTTCTCAACCAACTCAAAAAGGACATCGTCAAAGACTAGTGTTATAATAGAGCCATGGAAACCAATACTTCAAATCAAGTGGTGGTGGAAACATATCAAAAACTCGGACGAAAAACGCTTTGGTATTTTGTTTTTGAAAGATTACAGCCCGCAATAGCCTTTCTCGGAATAGCAGTATTTCTTTTTATTTTTCAAGAATCCCCATCCCTAAAAACAATTCCAATCGCCAATCTTGAAAATTATATAACGATGGCAATATGGATAGTTCTCGGTATTTGTATCATTGCCTTTTTTGCAGCATTTCTGATCAGTTGGCTTTTCTATTTGAATTATGAATTCCTTCTCAGTAAAGACGCATTAAAAATAAAACAAGGAGTTTTCGACAAAGAAGAGGTTGCTATTCCGTATCGGCAAATCCAAAATATCAATCTCAGTCAGAATTTTTTCTATCGGACGCTGGGAATAAGCCGCCTCATTATTTTGACAGCGGGACACGAGGACGAAAAATATCTCAACGACGAAGCCGAGGGAATTCTTCCGGTAATCGATACCGATCTCGCGGAAAAACTCCAAACAGAACTCCTCCGCCGCTCGAATATACAAATGGTGGAAGAAGAAAAAGTAAGCGCGTAAAAAGATTGGAACGATTATAAGACTCGTGCGCAATACGCCCAGCACGAAAATGTTTGCGCGGTGGCATTTTTCCAATAACAAGTGAAAGTATCATATGCCGTTATTTTGGCATAACCTATATAATCTCCCGTAATATCAAATGCTCCTGATATCGCCCTTTTACCACTTGGGCATGTTCGTGGACATACACCGGCGCCGCAAACACCGCCCACGACTTCAAATCCAATATCAACCGTTCCCGTAAACACCGCATTACCATTTACGGAAAGAGCTGATACCGGTGATGTTGTTCCAATACCAACATTGCCATTTGGATCGATAATAAGACGAGTAACGGCAGTACTACTGCTGCCAGGCGCTGTCAAAAATCTAATATTGGAACCAGCAGAATTGCCGCCATCACCACCAGAAACAATGTCAAGAACTCTTTGATAATTATTTGTTGCGGGGAAATTTTGTGCTGCATAATACTGAAGATGGGCCTGGTTGACACTAGTATACGTAAGTAAGTTCGTCTGATTTACAATATTTCCCAAAGTAAACTGAGCCAAGGGACTATTTGTCCCTATTCCCACATTACCACCATAAAAATAGTATTGAGAAGCACGAAATTCCATTGGCACATTTAAGCTATTTGCATCGTTTAATGCGGAAAGAGCCACTGAACCTGGTGACCCAACGGCGCCACCAATTCCTAGGTTTTGATTAGTCGCCGCATGAATATATAGCGAAGTAACTGGACTATTCGTTCCTATCCCCACATTTCCCGCGGTGTAATACATAGAGGTGCCACTGAGGAGCCAGAAGATAGGGTTACCATTGGGAGGCTGATTTGATCCAGGACTTGAGAAAGCAAAGCTTGCTATAGCTCCTGCAAAGGAGCCTATGAGAATACTTAAGAAAAGTGTTTTGAGCTTATTCATGAAGAGCAAGAACAGAAGTGGTTGATTATAGGAATTATTATACTATAGATTGAGAGAGATATAAAATAAAATACCCCCATTAGGGAGTGTTTTATCTATAGATGCCCCCACGTCGCTAAAGCTCTGCGGGGCACCACTTCGCCAATATATAACAAAAATTACTTTTGATTTCAAAAGTGCGTGCACCGCGAAGCTTTGAGTTTTTACTCAAAGCGAAGTGGTGGATACGGAGGGAATCTCACGTCGCGAGTCGCTATACAGCAACTCGCTCTCTGACAACCTCTCGGTTTTCAGCTCTTTCCTACACGGGGAAACTATCGTTTCCCCGACCCCCTTCCTGTTCGCTTTTCTCTTTATCAACCACAAATAAGAATGCCCCCATAATGGGGGCATTCTTATTTGTGGAGACGGAGGGAATCGAACCCTCGTCTAATGATGTTATCGATGAGCCGTCTACGAGCGTAGTTTAGCCGAAGCCGAACAGGTTTGATTCTTTTTCTCGCGTGAGACATAGAATCGTCAGTCGCACGCCAACTTCCTTATATAAGACCGGCAACTGGTTCAAGAAGTCCGAACCAACCGATCCCCGTATTACGCGTAAGCGAATGCGGGAGCTGCAACTCTGTTGTTGGCAGTTATTAGTTGTGCAACAATTACGTCGTTGCCATCGACTCGCAAACCCATGACGCATCATTATCAAAACCGGTGCGTCCCCAAGATACAAAACATAATATACTACAAAATCAACAAAAAGGCAAGCCAACTAGAATTTCTTAATGAGCGGCGAAATGATATAATAAAAGCAAGGAATCAAAGGTCGAAAATGACAAAATTGCATTAACAATAAATAATATGCAAGAAAAAATATGTTATTGCGAGATGGTAAAACCGATACTTCTTCTTCTTTTAGGGCTCGATTTTCTTCTCGGAACGCTTAATGTTTTCACAAACGATTTTGTACAACTCACCTGGCCCATTCTTCTTATTCTCATTGCAGTCGCAATGATGATGAAAGAAAAATGTAAATGCTGCAAAGCATAATAATGCATCACAAAAATCCCCTTCGATCTCGTGTCGAGGGGATTTTTATTGTGATAAACGAAGAATCCAACTATTTTCCGAATAAAAATTTTTTGAATTTTTTCTTTCCTTCATCCGGATGTTTTATAAATTCTTGAGTAATCATAAAAAGAGGAAATCGTCGCGCGCGCTTTCCCAATCGCTTTGCGACAAATGGCAACGTTGCAGCACCTTCAGCAAATCCGGTATGCATAGAATTCCTGGCAATCGCAACTCCAAAAGAATGATTGTTTGACGAAGGACTAAGACTCGTTGCAAATAAGTCACCCATAAGTGCAGGAATACTTGCGGTTTCGCGCGCGCCTCCTAAAAGCGGAATAAGACCCATTATTTCACTCTGAGCCTGTCCCAAAAGAAATCCTTTTGTATTATATCCACTCCCCATCCCTTCTGCAGCACCGATAATGATTGCATAAATATTTTTGAGAATACCGGCGCATGCGACACCATGAATATCAGCGGACGTCGTAATGCGCAATTCGGTGCCTTTAAAAAGCCGAGCAACAACATTTCGCACGGCAGCATTCTTTGAAGCAATGACTGCGGCACCACCCATATCACTTGAAAGCTCTACCGCAAGCATGGGTCCCGAAAGCAAAGCAAATGGTCGTCGAGGTAAAATCCTAGAAAGAAGCTCATCCATGGTTTCTCCACTCTCTTTTTCTATCCCCTTCGAAACGGATATAACAACCGTCCGACGAAGAAGATATGGTTTTATAACGCATGCCGCATCGGGAACCGCAAACGAAGGAACGCAAAGAAAAACAAAATCGGCAACGGGAATTGTTTCGGAAAGTGGCAATTGTCCCTGTGCCTTTTCCGGCATTGAATCCCAAAATGCAATTTCATTCTTCTTTGAACGCAAAATCTCAGCAATAGCATTGCCAATCTTCCCGTTGCCGATGATTACGATACGTGCCATATCTCTTTTTAAATTATATCACAATTTATTTTTGAAAATCGAGGCGTCAGCAAATGCCAATTCGTCGCTTTATACTTCTTATCGAGCACAACGAAAATTAGTGGAAAGCGCAGTTGCGTCATATCTGCCAACCCAGCCGCCAATAGAATAATTACAACCACCACTACCAAGAACCGTCACAAAGAGACCACCATAGCTATAGCCGCCGTTATACGAGGAAAGAGTAGTATTACTTGCCCATTCCCAGTTCGTCGTCATCGTGGACAAACTCCATGTTCCAGCATTGTTACATGCATATTGCCATTCAAGAGGTTCTGGAAGTCTCATATTGATTTGGGTACATGCTATTTTTGCGAGATTCCAGAGTTGCGCACCTCTCTCATTCGCCTCCATAACAAAACCAATATCACCAACCGAGCAGTTGCCTCCTCCGGTTGCGGCCCCTGCTGATCGTGCATCATAATAGGTTGATCCTGATTTGAAACAGACTTCGGTATAAGCAGCAGGAGGATTCATTGCAATGATTCTATTATTATACATACCAGCATTGGCAGACAATCCATTATCAGGAACCATAGAGTTAATTGAGGAATTAAGTAACGATAACGAGGAATTAACAGAAGAACTGATATTGGAGAGAGCAGAATTTGCTGAGGTAAGAGCAACTGAGTTGTTATGTAATGAGTCCGTTGAGGTTACATAGCCTGAGCCTACAATATCAGCAATAGGGACAACGCCGATAGATGTTGATGCGGGCATTCCTGAGGGAGTTAATGATCCTGCTTGTACCTGAAGACAGATAGAGATAAATGCTCCAAGAGCAAAGCCAAGGAAGATGAGGAGAAAAAGTTTTGAATGGCGGATCATGAGGAAATTATAACATAGTAGATATTTGATGTCAGCATATTCCTTTCTCTTTCTTTGTGCTGGAAGTATAATAGAGGCATTCTTTATGAAAAAAACACCCCCAATAATAGAAAAATTCTCAATCGCCTACGAACGGCTCAATCCTGAGCAGAAAAAAGCAGTTGATACGATTGACGGCCCCGTAATGGTTATTGCCGGTCCAGGCACCGGAAAAACCGAGGTGCTCACAATGCGCATCGCGAACATCATCGAAAAAACAAAAACGCCTCCAGAAAAAATTCTCGCACTTACTTTTACTGAATCAGGCGTCGCTTCGATGCGCAAACGCCTCGTCGAACTCGTTGGAAGCCCCGCTTATCGCACTACCATCACTACGTTTCATGGATTTGCAAATAACATCATCAAATCATATCCAGCGCGTTTTCCAGAAATAATCGGCTCATCAAATATTAACGAAATAGATCAAATCAATAGCGTTCGGAACATCATCAATACGCTTCCTCTAAAAGAACTCCGCCCCTTCGGTGATAAATATTATTATTTGAAACATGCACTTAGTGCAATCAATGAACTTAAAAAACAAGATATCACTCCCTCACAGTTTACAAAAATCGTAAGCGAAGAAAAAACAGCTATCGAGAACGTGGACGATTTTCGACACGTTTCCGGCCCACACAAAGGAAAGATAAAAGGAGTCTATCAAGAAGCGCTCGAACATGCGGCAAAAAACGAAGAACTTGTAAAAATATATGAAGCGTACGAACGCTCACTTCGCACCGCAAAACAATATGACTATAACGACATGATCATGTACGTTGCGCGAGCTCTTAGAGATGACGAAAATCTCAGAATCACGCTTCAGGAGGCATATGATTATCTGCTCGTTGACGAACACCAGGATACGAACCAAGCCCAAAACAGTATCGTCGAACTTCTCGCTGGTGATCAAAAAAGTCCAAATCTTTTTCTTGTCGGTGATGAAAAACAAGCGATTTATCGCTTTCAAGGCGCGTCGCTTGCCAATTTCGAATACTTCAAAAGACATTATAAAGATACCGAACTTATTTCGTTAAAAAATAATTACCGTTCTACGCAAACAATTCTCAATGCTGCACAAGCACTCTTCCCCCACTATCCCGAACTCGCCGCACAGAGAGGATATGACGAAGTAAAAATTTCCGTTGCCGCCCTTTCGGCGCCAGGAACGGAATATTGTTTCATTGCAGAAAAAATTAAAGAAATTCTCGCCCTTGGCACGTCGCCGGAAGAAATCGCAATTCTCTATCGCGAAAACAGAAACGCTGCACCGATTGCCGATGTTCTCGAAAAACAAAATATATCTTTCAATATAGAATCGGATCAGGACGTTTTGGATGATGAGGACATAAAAAAGCTTTTGAAAATTCTCCGTGCCGTACAACGATTCGGATCACCCGTAGAGCTTTTTGAACTTCTCCATGTTGATTTTCTCGATATCCAACCGCTCGATATCTATAAACTTGCATCATTTTCAGCAAAAAAGAGAATGAGTCCATACGAAATCATACGATCCGAAATACTTCTTCAAGAATCCGGCATCGAAGAAAAAGAAAAAATATCCGCACTTTATCAAAAACTTTCCGACTGGAAACGCATTGCTGAAAATAATGGCGCGGGAAAAACATTTGAAACCATCGTACGCGATTCGGGATTTCTCGTCTATCTTCTTGGTCGCCCGGCCACCACCGAAAAAATCGCAAAATTACATGGTCTTTTTGAACATTTACGCTCGCTTATCGAAAAACAAAAAAACTATACGTTACGCGATTTCTTTATTTATCTTGATCTTCTCAAAGAACACGATATCACTATAAAAAGTCCTGAAATTCTTCGCACAACAGGAAAAATTCGCCTCATGACAGCGCATAAATCAAAAGGGCTAGAATTTGAATACGTTTTTATTGTTAATGCAATTGATGGAAAATGGGGCTCGCGACGCCGAAGAGAACTCATCAAACTCCCCCGCCAAATCTATAATGCCATTCATGATGCCGAAGAAAAACTTGAAAAAGATGATGATGAACGCAATCTTTTTTACGTTGCGCTTACACGAGCAAAAAAGGGAATATATGTCACCTACAGCACAACGAACATCGACGGAAAAGAACAACTTCCTGTTCAGTTTATTCAAGAAGTACAGCCAGAGCTTATTTCATTATGCGACACCGAACAATACGAAAAAGAGATTACTGCACATCTCGAAAACGAATTCGCACCAGCGCCCCAACACGAACTGGAAATTGCCAGTAAAGAATTTTTAAACGGACTCTTTGAAGATCGAGGTCTTTCCGTTACGGCGCTTAATAATTATCTTGAATGTCCCTGGCGATATTTCTACGTAAACCTCGTACAAATTCCCGAAGCGCCGAACAAGCATCTCTCATTTGGAAACGCAATCCATCACGCTCTGAAAAGCTTCTTTGAAAAACAGGGAAGTGAAAAAAATATTGGTGCGGAATACCTCATTGAGCGATTCAACGAAGCGCTCACTCGCGAACCAATTGAAGAAAGCGATTTTGAAGAGGCGCTCGAAAAAGGCAGGTTGGCGCTTACAAATTACTACGCTATCTATCATGAATCATGGACACATCAGACCAAAAACGAGCTCAAGATCGATAACGTAATACTCTCGCCTGGCGTAAAAATTCTTGGAAAAATAGATCGGCTCGATATTCTCGATGAAAAAAAGAATGTCATCGTAGCCGACTACAAAACAGGAAAACCAAAATCACGAAATTATATCGAGGGAGGAACCAAAGATAGTAATGGCGACTATAAACGACAGCTCGTGTTCTATCGTCTCCTTCTTGATAAAGGAAGCGATTACATAATGAAATCCGCCGAAATCGATTTCATCGAGCCGGACGAAAAAGGAAAACAGCACAAAGAATCGTTTATTGTCACAAACGAAGAAATTGATGAACTTGTGGAAAAAATTCTTTCCGTAGCAAAGGAAATAAAAGAACTCGCGTTCTGGGATCGCGTCTGCGATGATCCCGATTGCCGTTATTGCGAACTAAGGAGGGCGACTAGGATTTCTTAGTAATATATGAAATCACGATGCGACCGGAACACCGATTGGTGAGTTCCATAGCTTTATTATGGGTGCAGAAACATTACCCGCATCATCCATAGCGCGAACACCAATATAATAATTCTTGAAAGGATCAATGTTACATGATGCCGACAAAGAACTACCAACCGATTGCCAGCGTGTGTCGTCAAGTACGGGCGCAGTTCCACAATTAATGGAGTAAGTAAACGATCCCGGAGAAGAATCGGAGTATATCGCAGCCGGCCATGAAAAATAAAGTCTTCCCGATAAAAGATCGAAACTAATTGAAATAAATAAAGGCGGATTTATGGACATCTGGGGAGAAAAATTCTGAATTCCTTCCAATGAAAGATAGGGATAAAACGAATACGAATTATCAACTTTTCCCTCGCCATAAATAAATTGATCCCACATTGCCGTTCCTGTCGCAGTCGTCCCCTTCAAAATAACTGATCCGTTCTGAGAATAATAAAGCGTATCAAGACGGTAATAACGATTCGGCTTGAGCACAATATTCAATCCACCAATAAAGGTCTTACTCGTTGATGCATTTGTTATGTTCGACAGTAACCCCGCAAATATCGGTGTCGAGGTAATAAGATTGCCATAATTTGAATCCGAAAATTCTGAAATATTTATATACGAAGGAGTTTCCCTATAATTATTTGCATCATATCCAGATGCTTCGAGAAAGATCCCGTGAAGTGTCATATCAAATCCTTTTCCAAGCCGATACCAATTATCGTCATACCAGCTCCAATGAGATAATCCATCATCCACGGCTTGAACACTAACAAGCGAATCTGAAATCGAGACCGTTGTGGTGGCGTCCGACATATCGCCCGCAATATCAGTGGCACGTATATCAAAATGATAATCACGACCACCAATCGGAATCTGATAGGAATAAACGGTTGATGTTCCGCTCCATACCGAAGCTGCGCTAAAAAGATTCGGTTCCAAATCTCCCAATGCACTATTTAAAACAAAAATTGAATAGGTAATCCCCTCTGATGAACCACTTGCATCAAGTGGCGGAGTCCATGAAAGGTCGATAGCAAATGTTTTCGGGTTGAAGATTCCAATCGAAGTATTGCTGGCGGCAGGCGTTACCTTCCCAAAAGAAAAAGCAGGGAGAGGCATCGTTGAAGTTGCATCTGAAGATGTCGAAATAACAATTGATGATGTGCTCGTATTCTGATTCGTAGTAGAAGAATTATTTTCATCAGAATCCGTAGAAGAAGCATTTGATTGCGTACTCGAAGAAGTGGAAAGGTCGTTATTGGAAAAAGATTGAGACGAAGCGGTGTTTTCATGAGAAGTTTCTGGAGGTGGTTGCGCGTTCACAAGCGTAAACGAAACACCACCAGATTGAGTCGAAATATTTTGGATATTTTGTACAAAGACTTGAGGTTGCGATGTTGAAGGTTTTTCTACAACGAGCGGAGAACTCGAACTCGTCGACGCTTGGCTTATGTCAGTAATTAAAAAATTAGTACTCTCATTCTCTTGCGAAGACACCACTTGCTTTGATGTACTCACAGAAAAAGCCGTCGAAGACACTATCTTAAAAGAAGACTTCATATCATCTCCGCTCAACAACGAAGAACCATTCATGCCATTATCATTTACTGCTGGCACATTTTCATCCGTACCAAAAAATTTATTCGCCACATCCCCCATGATTGCGCTAAGTCCACCCAAAACCCCTGAGTTCGCAACATCATTATCGGAAACATACCATTTTCCCTCTTTTATATTAATATATCCCGAAATCGGTTCCGGATTTCTTGCAGAAAAACTTCCGTCGGCATTTTTATCGTACATCGCAAAATGAAGATGGGCACCCGGATGCAACGCACACGCGGTACCGATAACGAGACCGGAATTACCGAGCCTTCCCAAAACATCTCCTTTTTGTACTTCGTCACCAACTTTCACCGGAATACTTCCTTGGATAAAATGAGCATAGCGACTCACAATATTTCCATCACTTAAGACAAGAATTTCAGCACCATAACCACCATTATATCCAGTCTCTTCGCGAAGCCAAACCTTCCCCGATATTGCTGCAACGATGTTTTTTCCGTATTCATCACACCCGTTCTGCGTAAAATCCAATGCATAGCCATCCTTATGAATATGCGTCGGTGGACTTTTATATCCTTGCGTAACAATAAAACTTTGCTTGTTTTGATAAGGAAGTTTCACGTTCAATGTCTGTGCTATTACATTCTGCACACTCCAAAACCACAGTACAAAAACAGCAATTATAAAAACAGGCACGATGTAAGATTTATTTTTGCGCATTTTTTAAAAAACGGATACTAGTCAAAAATGAATCTAATGCAGCGTTGCACACAATATTACCTTCCGCCTTCTTTATATCCAAAACAGAAGGGGCTATTTCATAAATATTTCCTTGCGTGGAAGCATATATAAGCGTAGTCGTAATTTCATTCAATGCCCCCATCCATCGAATGGTGATGGACGCTCCTGATATATCAACCGCAGTTCGCGACGATTCAAGAACCGTCACCGTCGGATCTTCATGTAAATGATTTGTTATCCATCCATTCAAGTCCAAAGGACTGATACTTGGAAAAACAGAAGTTTCTATTTTGCATTCCGGCGATGCATTCACATCAGGAATATAGTTCGGATACACCGCAATGCCACTTCCCTCTTTTCTTTCAAAATACCAGCTCGCCGGAAGCGTAAAAGAGTAATTGCCTGTTTTATCTTCAATAAAACGATCGCCATCTTGAAGCGTCGTAATCGCAATATCATCTGAACTCGTGATAGATATTTGCTGATCAGCATTACCCAAAAGCCGAGGGATAAGGACACATATAAAAATAGCTACCGCGATAATTGCCAAAAATAACAAAATAAAAAACGTATATGATTTTTTCTTTTTTAAATTTCCCATCTCCTGTTGCATTTTTATTTTGATAATATAGCAGCAAACATTAAATTATCTTAAAAAATTAATCTGCACATTATTGCAGTATGAAATCTACCGCATTGTTTCCAGTGTCAACAATGGTGCCATTTTGGAATAATCTCGCGAGGATTTGACTGGCTGCAGGATTTGTCGAATATGGCATGCTTTCTCCATATTGGTTAACACCATTCCCCCACGCTACCGCATCAACAGTGGCACCACTTGCATCAAAAAGCGCAACGCTATTATTAGCACTCAATGTCTCAGTACTTGATACATCGGCATTTATTAATACTGAAAATCCGTTCGCGGAATTTGCCCACATAAAATATCCACCAGCAGGAACGATATCACCTGTCGATATTTCTTTGAGCGAATAATCCGTTCCGGTACTGCTCTTTTTCCGCAACTTCCAACCACCAATGTTGACGGCATTATTACTTGGATTATAAATTTTCACAAAATCATTCGATGACGATGCACCCGCAATTTGCACGGCAGCAATAACAAGATGTCCCACCACTGGCGTTTGAACATTATCGGACGTGGTTGCCACCATTAGAGAGGAAGATGATTGCGAGGCATCCTCCGTGGAACTTGAAAAATTTTCTACTGTGCTCGACAGTAAATTATTTTCATAATCATCATTACTTACAATGGATGCCTCCGTTATTGCTTTCATTCCGTGAAAAAGCGCAGTCGCGGAAACATATCCCGTAACTGCAAAAACACAATCGGTCGTTCCGGAACATGGTCCTGACCAGCCAGAAAAAGAAACACCTACTCCAGGCACCGCATGAAGCGTAACAATCTGCCCGGCAGAATACGGAGTGATGCAGTTTGTATTACAATTTATTCCGACGGGGTTGCTCACTATTTTCCCGACGCCGTCTCCCGAAACAACAACTGAAACCACATATTTCGGTACTGCCAATATTGAGGAAGTAGTTGATACCATATACGAAGAAGATGAAGTAATAGCGGAAATAGTCGAAGATGAATTTGTCCAAGAGCCAGCTGAATTTTCCGCTTTCGGCGTCCCGCCAAGATCTATACTAGTGTGCCACCCAAAATCATCGCGATTACGCTCGAGTGTCCGCTTTGTGCCATTATCCCCGCCCGGCCATCCATCAGATGCGTCCAAAAAATCAACGAGATTGCAATCGCTGTCAAAAATACCGATCTTATCACCCGTATTCGGCAATGAGCCGGAATAAATTTTATCGGCAGTTATATTTGAAACAGAATTATCATCCGTGCGCTCGAGAAGATAGAACGATGACGAAGCGACCGAGTCCGCATCGCCAAAAACAATCGCTATCTTTTTTGTCGCATCAAGAATTTCCCAACCAGAAAGAGAAATTGTGCTCGTGCCTCTATTTTTTAGCTCGATCCATTCATTATTGCTCGCGCCCGTACTGCTTTCCCCATTTCGCGCCGGAGATCCCATCCATGCAATCTCGTTCAGGATAATAGCGCGGGACAATATAGGATTATTTATACTCGGAAAACTACATGCTTTTTTCGATGTC
>CAIWCR010000047.1 GCA_903911245.1 uncultured Parcubacteria group bacterium
ATGTTCGAAAGCAAAATCCCCTTCTTGAAAAGAATGAGAAATTATGGGGTCTCTATTTGTGGTGCACAGGGCTGGACGTAGTTCGAACGATTTTGAGTAGTAATCCAGCATATCTTGACAAATCTATACTATATGGTACTATTTAGGCAGTAATGCATAAGCATAAAAAATAAATAAAAATAGGGAGGAATCATTGTGTCAGTAGAAGCTTTGACCTATCTTCTAGGAATCGTCGTTGGTGTGATAATCTATCCAAATATTGGATGGTTGCTGTACTATTTTGTTAGCAACCCAGAAGAGGCGGGTATATTTAAAAGATTCTTTGAGGGTCCTAACTGGATGGACGAATCGTTTAAAAAAACAACCGATACGGATGATATCTTAATGAAAAATCTTTCGTATTTCATGTGGCCTGTATTTCTCCTCATTACTCTTGCTATTTGGTTAATTCAAATAGTCATTTGGATCAAAAAAGCAATCTTTGGCGGTATCGCCAAAAAAGTTATTGGATACAAAGAATGATCCAAGCGTAACGAGTCTTTTCCCGAAGGCTCGTTTTTTTCTTCTTTGGTGCGCGCGCCAGGACTCAAACAAAATTTTGTATTCACAAAATTTTCTAAAACCCCTCGGTTTTAGTATTTCCGCCACAGAAAACCTCCCGGTTTTCCGACCCTTTCCCCGTTCGAATCCTGGCATAAACCATCTAATAAAAATACCGACCATAAAGATCGGCATTTTTATTAGATGACAGTGGGTGTGCCAGGACTCGAACCTGGAACCGGACGTGTATAAGACGTCTGCTCTACCATTGAGCTACACACCCTTTTTCGAAGAAATGATATTTTTATTTTCTCCTCGCTGCCAACGATAAGACATCTGCCCTACTATTGAGCTACGCGCGCATCCGTTACATATTATTCCAATTTCTTTTTCCGCGCCAGCTCGAAAAAATATTATTATTTCGCCATTATGGCATCAAAACGAGCCATCGCTTGAGTTGCTTGCGCATTGAAATTATTGACGGCAGTGACATCGGTATTAATCTGATCAACAAGCATTTGCACTCTTCCTGCCGGTGTTGGATTTCCTATAAAACGATCACGAAGCGTATTAAGAAGACTTCCAAGATCGTTGCTGTAATTGATAAGCTGATTAACAAGCGCAAGACGACTCGAAATAGATTCGAGTGCCGCCTGTCGCGCATCAGGCGAACTTATAGAAGGAAGCGCCTCAGTCATTTTCCCTATCTGCTTAGAAAGATCGATTGCTTGATTGCGAATCTCCTGGCTTCGCACAACAAGGTCGGTAGTAAGCGTAAGAGCGTTCGTATAATCAGCCTGCTTGTCGTATTCATTAACCTTAGTAAGGTCATTCGTTGACTGAGTTGAAAGCGTCACGATGTTTGCGGCGATTGCCGCTCCCCGAAGCCGGGCGTCTGAAAAATCTTGTGGAATTCGCGTCCCCTGCCAAAACCTGGCAAAGGCATAGCCTGCAATAATAACAACAATAAATGAAATGACTATTTTTTTGCGTCGGGAAAGGTATGACATTGTTCAATAGTTTTAGCAAACAAAAGACAAATATGCAAGCTTAAGATAGCTTCTAGAAATACCAGAAAGACTTGAGAAATTCCGATAAAAATATTAGGATAGAAAAGTGTCTTTATTGCGAGTATCGTATAACGGTATTACCTCAGCTTTCCAAGCTGATGACAGGGGTCCGACTCCCCTTACTCGCTCGGAGTGGTGGATAACTAAACTGGAATTCCTGTATTTGCGGGGAGCATTTGCGCAGTTTCGAATATCATCAACCTATATGATTTGAACACTTACTACCCAGGGGCAGAATGTTTATGAAACAGCCGCCCTTATTTCATATCTCTATCGATTTCGAATCCGCAGACTATTTACAACAACACTAATACTCGAAGCAGCCATAGCAGTAGCAGCTATCATTGGGTTGAGAAATCCAAATGCCGCAAGCGGAATTGCCGCGACATTATAGAAAAACGCCCAGAAAAGATTTTGCCTGATAGTTCGAAATGTAATCCGCGCGAGGCGGATTGCCTCAATGACCTTCATGGGGCTTCCTTTCACAAGAACAATATCGCCTGATTCGATCGCAATATCGGTGCCAGTGCCCATCGCGATACCAAGATCTGCCTGCGCGAGCGCAGGAGCATCGTTAATACCATCACCCACAAATACAACTTTAAATCCCCGCTCTTGAAGTTTTTTCACTTCGGCTGCTTTATCTTGTGGCAAAACATGCGCAATAATATCATCGATGCCAATGGCGCCTCCGACGACATTCGCCGTCGCTTCATTATCTCCCGTAATCATCGCCGTCTTTATGCCAACAGATTTCAAAGCACTAATCGCGTTTTTTGCATCATCCTTCACTATATCGGAAACTGCAAGTAAGCCAATGATTTTTTTATCATCAAACACGACAAGAACAGTTTTGGCTTCCAATTCGAGCCGTTCGATAACATTCTCTAATGAACTCGGTAAAACGTTTTTTTCTTTAGCGAATCGAACGCTTCCGACGGTGATATTTTTCCCATTAAACGTTCCACTGATTCCCCTTCCTGGGACATTGGAAAAATTCATGACCACCACAGGCTGTATATTTCTTTTTTGAGCCTCTTTCATAACGGCATGAGCAAGTGGATGTTCAGAAAAACCTTCAAGACCAAACGCAACTCCAATCAAATATTCCTCTGTCATGCCGGGCGCAGCAATAACATTGGTGACATTCGGCTTCCCTTCGGTGAGCGTGCCCGTCTTGTCGAAGATAACCACATCTACCTTCTTTCCTTTTTCGAGCGATGCGCCACTTTTAATCAAGATGCCACGCCTTGCTCCCTCGCCGGTTCCCACCATAACGGCAGTCGGCGTTGCGAGCCCTAACGCACACGGACATGCCACAACAAGCACTGCCACTGCCCGCGTAATACTTTCCATAAGATTATGTGTCAGAAAAAAACAAACGGTAAACGTTGCTGTCGCAAGCACAAGCACAATCGGCACAAAAACCGACGATATCCGATCTGTCAGTCGCTCGATCGGCGCCTTCTGCGTCTGCGCATCGGAAACCATCTTGATAATCCCCGCAAGAACGGTTTCACTTCCAACTTTCGTCGCCTTCATATCAAAACTTCCACTGATATTGAACGTCGCACCAAACACGACATCGCCAGCGCTTTTATTGACTGGCATGCTTTCACCCGTAAGCATCGATTCATCGATACTTGTACTTCCTGTAATCACTTCGCCATCTACCGGGATTTTTTCTCCCGGACGGATACGCAGAATATCGCCACGAACAACATCGGCAATCAAAACTTCTTTTTCTTCCCCGCCTCGCACAACCTTCGCTGATTTTGCGCCAAGTTGAAGAAGTTTTTCAATGGCTGCACCCGCCGTACCACGACTCCGTGCCTCGAAATATCGGCCAAGTAAGATTAATGCCGCCACGACAGCGCCGGTTTCGAAATATGAATTCGTGCTGTTAATAATTAGTCCGTAGACACTCCATACAAATGCAGCAATAGTACCAATCGAAACAAGTGTATCCATATCCGCCTGCAATCGTTGTAGTTTTTTGAACATGCCGATATGAAATTCGCGCCCAAGACCAAAAATAACGACGCCACTTAATATCATCTGTACGATGATCGATGCATCGCGTCCCACAATAGAAATTCCGAATCGAACACCGGCCATTGCCAATACGGCCGTAACACCGGCCAAAATAACCGCCCAAAAGGCAATCCGTTTTGCTGTTGCGACCTCATGCTGCGCATGTTCATGTCTCATGGAATCATCCATCATGTTTTCCACGCGATAACCGCCTTGCTCCACGGCCGCATAAATATCTTTTTCGCTCGTTATTAATTCATCGAATGTTACGCTCACCTTGCGCATCGCAAAATTTACCGAAGCATTGTTTACTCCTTTTACTTTTTTTATCGCCTGCTCATTCAAAAGCACGCATGACGCACAATGCATTCCGCTAATCCCAAATGTAATTTTTTTCATATTTATTATTTCTTATTCTACGACATTAAATGATCCCGAAAACATACCCATACTGCAGGTAAAACGTACCGTTCCCGTCTTTGTCGGCGTGAAACGGATAATATTTGTTCCCGCCTCTAAAAACTGCCCGATATTGTAATCTGGCATACGAATACTTGCTGCACACGTATATGCGTTTTGTGAGTCAATTACCCACTTCACTGGAATCCCTTTTTTCACCGTAAAACTGCTCGGCTGATAACCATTTGCAGTTTGAATCATATTCACGACTTGTTCGTTGTTTTCAATCGGTACGGGTGGAACCGATACTGCGACCCCAGCTGAATTATTATCAGATGAAGGGATATTAAACGTAATCCCAGTCAAATTATACCCGTTCATATTCATAAAATTAAATAATCCTAAAACAAGAACCGCTATACCGATAAAGCGGAAAAACATCCTTCCAGTTCTGCCTTGCAGTACCGACGTCAACACACCAATACCTAAAAGCCCTGGCATGGTTCCAAGTGCGAAAAGAACCATAATCACCGCACCCGACATAAAGCTTCCCGTCGTCATCGCATAAATCTGCATCGCTTGCGTGAAGCCGCATGGCAGAAAGAATGTCAATGCGCCTCCAATAAAAGCTTCTTGATGCGAGTAATCTCCGGATTGATTTTTTATCCCGACCACGCGACCAAATTTTTTTGGCAGCGAAAAACTTACATTTGAAAGCTTTGGTGATAATCCAGTCAGCTTCAGCCCCAAATACAACATCACTGCTCCCGCTATCATGACGAGAAATCCAGTAAATCCAGTTGAGAGTTTCACTACTGAGCCTAAAACACCGATTATCCCGCCAAATACTGCATAGGAAAGTAGCCGTCCCGTATTAAAGAAAAGATTCGGTTTGAATCTTTGCCATCTCGTTGCATATTGATGTTTTTCAGCATATGCCGCCGAAAAACTGGCAACAAGGCCCCCTACCAATGCCATACACGTTGAAACCCCGGCAGTAAGTCCGATAACAAAAACAATCGGGTAGGTTGGCGCAGATCCGAATGTTGTACCAATGTTTTCAAACACGCCCGTCAGTTTCCCGACTATAAAAAGAATCATAAGCGCGAATACGCCGACGAGAATTTCGAACCACGTCTCACTATCATGAGCAAGCCATGACGCATCCTCCTTCTTCCCAAGCGAATACCCAGAGTCCTTCACCGCCTTCACAATTGCGGCTTCATTTATTTCTTCTTCAAAAAACTCGACTTCTATGAATCCTTTCTTATGATGCGCTTCAACACTCCTCACTCCCCCAATCTGCGATATATTTTTTTCAAGAAGAATCTCGCATGATCTGCAATGCATACCTTTAATTTCATATTTCTTTTTCATAGTTATATTAGAATTATTAAATAACAAAAAACTACGTTCATAAATTATTATGCAACGTAGGCGCCACTACCCCTAAAACCCGAATACGCGAGAATGTAAAATGCCGCTACTAATCAAATTGAGAACAATATCAGAGCACCAACCAATAACGGCGTCTCGTTTTCGTTCATAAGCAAATATTAAATATTTTTTCACGCGGTTATTGCCAGTTAAAAGACCGAAGATGAATCCCATGATAAGAATGAGCATGGTCACAAATCCAAGCACTTTCATTGCTGTCGTAATATTTGCAATTGCTGGAACTGATACCGACATAAACGGACACGCCGCCGCGGTCTGCATACCATCTCCGCAATCATGCATCACACTCGCCTGACCGGAAGCAAAACAAACCACCGATCCCGCTGTAAGCGCGAATGCAAAAAGCATTATTATTCCAAAAATTTTATTCGATTTCCTCATTAGCCCTACCCTATCATGAAAAACGGGTCTTGAAAAGTCTTAAACTTATGCTGATATATATTCCAAATAAATTTATTTAAACAAGAAGTCTAATTTATCCTCCACGTTTCTCGATCATTAAAGCTCTGGCACTTGAAAATACTGGCTATTCTCCATAAAATAGATTCTAATATCATCAACTAGCTCGCTCAACATGGAATCACTTGGACTAATATACGAACAAGCGCAAAAATTGGTGGAGCAATATATCCCCGATCAAATCACGAAAATGCACCTGCGCGAAACAGAAGTTTTTATGCGCGCACTTGCGGAACATTTCCACGAAAATCCCGAAGAATGGGGAATTATTGGATTATTACACGATCTCGATTGGGCACTCACAAAAGACAATCAAAGTGAACACTGCGTTAAGGTTCAAGAAATTCTGAAAGAAACAGGAGCGAGCGACTTCCTAATTGAAACTATTATTTCTCACGGCTATGGACACACAATAATTCCGAAACTTGCTAATAAACAACGTTCAATAAAAATCCAATATTGCCTGGCGGCCGCTGAAACACTAACCGGTATTATTATCGCGTCAGCACTCGTTCAGCCCGATAAAAAACTTTCCTCAGTTAAAATAGAATCTCTTAAAAAGAAATTTAAAAATAAGGAATTTGCCGCAAAATGCAATCGTGAAATCGTTATGGAATGTGAGAAGGCAGGCATTCCTCTTGATGAGTTTTTACAAATAGGCCTCTCTTCTCTTCAGGATATTGCCCCCGAACTTGGATTATAAAAAATCGGCCCGACATGTATCGGACCGAAATGGATAACAACTACTGCTCAGCAAGAAGTTCCTTAAACTCTCGTCGTTCACCGTCTATAAGCGGATGATATGACACCTCGCCACTTCCCGGCTTTTCTTGCGAAACCCATGGCCGTAAGTGGATTCGCAAATGATCCGATGGATCCTTACTTCTATCCTCTTTTCGCCTTTGGGGCGGAAAGAGCGGTGGTGCCTGAAAAATAATTTCGCATCCAACCGGCGTCTTCCAATGCTCCGAAAGAATCCTTATCATATTCCGCTGAAAGCGGGACATGACTTCGATAAGCTCTATTCGAGCGCTCTGCTCGAGCTCATAAATAGCTCTCACGTGCATCTTAGGAACAACAAGAACGTGTCCGGGCGTCTGTCGTGGATCGTTAAGCACTACCATTACGGAACCGCGATCATAGAGAACCCGATTGCGCTCACGGACGAGAAGACTACAAAAAGGACAATTCTTGTCATAACTACTGAATATAGTTTCGCTCTCAATCAATCGCGGCGGACCAGGCACAATGGCTACTTCTTGAAACTTTAAAATTCCCACTTAAAATTCCTCCTTGCTTTATCAATCTAAATATAAAAGAGCTTGTTTTTACAAAATACTATAGAAACATATAAATGTCAATAGTTTTTGCGTGCGGACATTCATCTGTTTAAAAATGGTATACTTAGGAAAAGAAAATAATTCATTAAAAAAATGTTAAATATAAAAATCATTATCGGTAGCACGCGCGAGGGACGATTCAGCGAAAAACCAGCGCAATGGATATTTGAAGAAATAAAAAAACAAGGCGATATAGAAGCCGAGCTCATCGATCTTCGAGATTATCCGCTTCCATTTTTCAATGAAGCAACATCCCCTGCTATGAATAAGGGCATTTATGCCAATGAGGTTGCCGGACGACTCGCAAAAAAGATTGAGGAAGCGGATGGATATATCATTGCAGCACCTGAATATAATCATGGCTATCCCGCCGTACTCAAAAACGCCATGGATTTCATTTATAATGAGTGGAACAAAAAACCAGTCGGATTTGTGAGCTGGGGCGGCGTCGCCGGAGCGCGATCAGTGGAACAATTGCGACTTGTTGCAATCGAACTTCAGATGACGCCGATTCGAAACGCAGTACATATTCCTAGTTTCTGGACAGCACTTGATGAAGGCGGAAAACTAAAAACAGAATCTCTGCAAAAAAGCGCAGATGATTTTATTGCACAACTTCTCTGGTGGGCAAAAGCATTAAAAGCAGCTAGAATTTCTTAACAAGGTACGAGTTTAGAAATTCTGCCGTCCCGGGCGGAAAAAGATTAAGATTGGAAACGTGGATAGTCCGACTAAATCGGACTATGACAAAAAAGGAAAAACAACTACGCAAGAAGAAAAACATGAAAAAAATCACAACAAAGCTCAAAGAAAAAATTCCGCTCAAAAACATTGAGACTGGGAAGTTAACAAAAAATCTGAAAGAAGCCCGAAACGCGGTTAAAAAGAGAATGTTCTCGTATATTGCGGCCGGCTTCGGACTCGTCATTGGCTTTGCATGGAACGATGCTATCTCGTCGCTCATCAAACAGCTCTTTCCCGATGGTGCAAGCAGCATTTTTGCAAAATTTATTTATGCTTTTATTCTTACTGTGATCATCGGCTATACATTGTTTTATATCGAAAAAGCACTGACAGACGAAAACGAATAGTATCTCAATATTCCTATTTAAATAGCTTGACATCGACCCTGTTCTCCCCTATGTTTCCTATGTAAAACATGGTTCTTTGAGAACTTAAAATAGAGCAAGAAAGGAGAAAAAGCATGAAGAAAATCTCGATAATTGTTGCGGTAGATGAGAACGGAACGATTGGATGTGAAGGCGTCATCCCATGGCATCTTCCGGAGGACTTCAAACGATTCAAAGAAATCACCATGGGACATCCCGTCATAATGGGGCGAAAAACATTTGAATCGCTTCCCCATGGAGCACTTCCGGGAAGAACAAACATCGTAATCACTAAGGAGTCTGATTACAAAAAAAGGGATGTTCTTGCGGCACGATCACTCGAAATCGCTCTTCAATTAGCAGTTGATGAAAAAGAAGTTTTCATTATCGGCGGAGAACAAATTTACAAATTGGCACTTCCCATTACTGATACCATCTATCTCACCAAGGTCCATAATTCTTTTGCGGGTGACTCATTTTTTCCGGAAATCAATGATAATGAATGGATTCTTGAAAGCTCGGAGCTGCACAAAATGGATGAAAAAAATTCCATCGATTTCAGTTACTTGATATACCAAAGAAAACCGATACAATGAGGTTGTCGTTCAGAAAAAAATAAAAGAAAGAAGGTATTATCATGACCATGAAACCGTATAGTGAGCGAATTCCGGATTCCCAATATCAGAATCTCTTACGGAAGATAATGACCGAAGGCGTCGAAGTGATGCCTATCCACGGAGAGAAGGCAAAGATGCTCGTTGGACACCAGCTCCACTATAAAGTCGAGAACGGATTCCCCGTCATTACGGAACGAGATCTGTCAGGATCACTTTTCAAGGGAGCCCTTGCCGAACATATTGCATTCCTACACGGTGCTCGCACCGAAGCCGAACTCGAAAAATTCGGCTGCAAATGGTGGAGCAAATGGGTTACAAAAGAAAAATGCGCCATATTCGGATTACCAGAAGGCGACCTCGGTGATGGCTCATACGGTGCTGCGTGGACAAACTTTCCAACAAAAGAAGGAAAGCCATTCAACCAGATCGAACACCTTGTAAAACAAATAAAGGAAAGACCCTTTCTCCGCACCCATATCCTTTCGCCATGGATTCCGCAATATACACTGCAACATTCCGGGCTTACCCGGAAAGTAGTGGTGGCGCCATGTCATGGACTGATTCATGTCCTCGTATTTCCTGAAACAAAAGAAATCACCATTCACCACTTCCAGCGAAGCGGCGACACGCCCGTAGGAGTGCCGTTCAACATCGTTCAATATGCCGCGTTTGGCATGATGATCGCGAGGACCATGGGACCTGGATACTCGCTGAAAGAAGTTGTTTACACCTTTTCTGACATTCATATTTACGAAAGTCAGTATGAAAAAGTAAACGAGCTCCTCAAACGAGAACCGCGACGCTTGCCGACGGTAACACTCGATCCGGAAATCACCGATATCTTTGATTTCCGGCCGGAACACTTTACGCTCTCCGACTACGAGCCACATGCAAAAATGAATATCCCAACACCAATATGATAAAGGAGGAGAAAATAGTGGCGGGCTTCGTAAACACCGAAAATACCGCACACCGTCCCGATGGGATATACGGAGAAGTAATTGCCCAAATCAAAAAAGAGGGCATATGCCCCTTTTGTCCGGGAAACTTGATGAAGCATCACACAAATCCCATCCTCGCGGAAGGCTCATGTTGGATACTCACAAAAAATGCGTTTCCCTATGAAAACGTCAAGCATCACATCTTGATAATTCACAAGAACCACATTGAAAGAATCGAGGAGGTTAGTCCGGAAGCGTGGATTGAGTTAAAATCGCTCATAGAAACATTCTCGAAGGAAAACAATATTCCTGGAGGAACGATCGTGATGCGATTCGGGAACACCGCCTACACTGGCGCAACCGTAAGCCACCTTCATGCGAACTTTGTCTCGCCCAACGGCGAAGACGAAAATAGAGAGCCGATCATTGCTCGAATCGGCTAAAATTGTTCTTAAAAGACCAAGCGCTGCTTGGTCTTTTTTATTTTACAAGAATAATTTCCACACCTGCTGCACGCAAAACATCTTCAGCATCAAGGAGGGAGTATCCCTTAGAATAAAAAACTTTTTTAATGCCCGCTGCCGCGACTATCTTCGCACATGTCGGACAAGGAAACGTTGTTACATACAAAGAAGTCCCCTCAACAGAGATTCCTCCTTTTGCCGCCTCCGCGATCAAGCCAGCCTCACCATGGAGAAATTTACCAACATCCCTCATTTTTTCATCTCCCGCATCAAAACTGCTTCGCGGATCTCCAAAGATATTCGGAGTACCATTTTCCGGCATCGGCCTGTTATGAGCAACGAGAACCTGCTCTTTATCTCGGATAAGAACGGCGCCGATTTGTCGCCACCAATCAGAACTTTTTTGAGACTCTTCAAGTGCCTGTTTTATTATCTCTCTATCAAGCTCATCCTCAGAAATTATCCTGTCGGGAGGAACTTCGAACTCCGCAGTCGAAATCTGCCTATCCCAGCGCAAAAATACCGAAACAAACGAAACTTCTTTGTCTTTTAAGTAGGTGTCAACAAACTGTCGATTTACATCTTCATCTGGTAAAATAATGGAGGCCTGACCATCAAGAAGTTCATTAAGATTCTCCCTATTAAGCACAACAATCTTCGAAAAAATTCCTAAGCCATCAAGCAGTTCTTTTATTTCTTCTGGCACGATTGCCCGAATATCACGCTCCATACGTGGAACTTCTTTTATAAAATCCGTGCCGAGAATATAAAGATTCCCAGGATATTTTTTGAAAAAATCGATATATCCCCTATGAAGTGCCGGTATATATGAAACAATTGCGTTCTTCATTCTTGCTTAACCTTTTCGTATTTTGTCCAAAAAATCCTGCGTCAGCTTATTAATCTCCCGTGTGAGCTTCTCAGCGCCCTCAATGCTCAGATTTCGAACACGCGCTGTAGTCGTCGTTGTTGCCTGTGGCGGAAGAACAACAATCTTTTTGCAATACGTATTATATTTCCCCGTTTCCAAATCCTTTTTGAAATCTTCGGTGCTTGATGAGGTCACAAGAACATCAGGCTTCACCACACGAATAAGCTCGCCGAAGTCGTGCTTCGCGTCGCGGACAGTGACGATATCGACGTGTCGAAGATGAATAAGCATCTGTATTCGTTCTCTTTCCGGAACAATCGGACGCGTCGGCCCCTTGCGCAATCTGGTCAGCTCATCAGAATCAACACCGACAATCAAAACATCGCCATATGCCTTCCCTGCTTCAAGATACAGTGCATGCCCTTCGTGAATAAGGTCATACACACCCTGCGTAAGAACAACCTTCAATCCTTTTTTCTTAAGATCCTTAACAAGCTTCTCTAATACCGCATGATCGGGAATAAACCGTTCGGAAAAATTAGTTTTCTTATCTAAGATTTTTGAAATTTTAGGCATAGTGTGGGTCTTTATGTCTTACACTATAAATCAAATCGAACCAGAAGGTCAAACGGGGTAAATATATAAAATTCCTCAACTTGCCCAAAAATATTTTGTGATATACTTCTACCATAATAATTAACACTACATTAAATATGAGGGACTCCATCGTTGGAAAATTAATTCAGGCAGAAACAAAAAGACAGAAAGAAACGCTTGATCTTATTCCATCGGAAAATATCGTGTCAAAAGAAGTCCTTCAAGCACTTGGTTCGGTGTTTACCAATAAATATGCCGAAGGATATCCCGCGGCGCGCTATTATGGCGGCAATGAATATGCCGACAAACTAGAAAGTCTTTGCCAGGAGCGCGCGCTGAAACTTTTTCGGCTTTCGCCGAAAAAGTGGAGCGTGAACGTTCAGCCCTATTCCGGCTCCCCCGCCAATCTTGCGGTCTATCTCGCACTCGCCTGCCCACCAAAATCGGAAGACGGCAAAGTACCAACGCCAAAAATCATGGGCATGCAACTCGATATGGGAGGACATCTCACGCATGGCCATTCCGTTTCCGCGACAGGAAAATTCTGGACAGCCGTGCGCTATGGCGTCGGTAAAGAAACCGAACTTCTCGATTATAATGCCATTCGCCGCATGGCAAAAAAAGAAAAACCAAAAATCATCATTGCAGGATTCACCGCCTATCCACGCCTGATTGATTTCAAAAAATTCCGCAGCATTGCGGACGAAGTCGACGCGTATCTTCTTGTCGATATGTCGCACTTCGCAGGACTTGTTGCAGGTAGTGCATATCCGTCACCATTCCCCTACGCCGATATCGTGACAACAACAACACATAAGAGCTTGCGCGGCCCCCGCGGCGCAATGATTTTCGCAAACCGCGAATCAAAAATTGCAGCGAAAAATAAAATTGATATTGCAAAAGCAATCGATCGCGCCGTATTTCCCGGCCTTCAGGGTGGTCCTCACTTAAATCAAATTGCTGCGCTCGCGGTTTCATTGAAGGAAGCCACGGAGCCATCATTCAAAAAATACGCTCACCAAATTGTAAAGAATGCACGAACACTCGCCGTAGAACTCAAAAAATTAGGCTGGCGCGTTATTTCTGGCGGCACTGATACGCATTTACTTTTGGTTGATGTTGCGGAACGCGGCATCGGAGGAAAAGACGCGAGCATCCTCCTAGAAAAAAGCGGCATCATTTCGAACTACAATACCATCCCCTATGATCATCGACCGCCAATGAATCCATCCGGTATTCGTCTCGGAACGCCAGCCCTCACCACGCGCGGCATGAAAGAAAACGAAATGAAAAAGATTGTCACACTCATTAATGCAGTGCTTGTCGAAAAGAAAAATGTTTCCAAAGAAGTCCATGCACTATGCGCAAAATTCTAACGCTCGATCATAAAATCGCACGTCTTAGACATAACGATCCAATTCTTGGTACTATTATTGCGCAAAGAAAAATTTCTCCTCCTAAAAAGCAATCGAATCATTTTCGAGCACTTGTCATGTCGATTGTAAGCCAGCAACTTTCTGGCAAAGCTGCCGATACGATTCTCAAACGCTTTATCGCGCTTTTCCCAGGCAAGCGCTTTCCGACCCCGGAAGATGTTTTGAAAATGTCGACTTCCAAAATGAGAAAGTCAGGTCTTTCAAAAATGAAGGTGAGTTTCCTCAAAGATCTTTCGCGCACGATTGTAAAAAAGAAAATCAATTTAAAAACACTACAAAAATTATCTAACGAAGAAATTATTGAACAGCTCGTCCTTATGAAAGGAATTGGGCAATGGACCGCAGAAATGTTTCTTATTTTTTCATTAAATCGCGACGACGTCTTTTCTTATGGCGATCTCGGCTTGCGAAACGCGATTAGAAATATTTATAAACTGAAAGCTCATCCAACAAAAATACAGGCGGAAAAAATTTCTTCGAAGTGGAAACCATATCGATCGATCGCGTGCCGCTACCTCTGGGCGAGTCTTGATAACAGATAAAAGCATGAATATTGAACTATCAACGTTTGATAAAAATTTTCTCAAAACACTTCCCGGCAACGAAGAAGTTTTATTAAGCGACAACGGAACGTATTACACTATTCTCTGCGATAAAATCAGCGCAGGAGTCGTCGGGTGCGTCCCGTCAAAGCTTCTCGATGAAGGCTTTGTCCAAATAGTTCTCACGCCTGAATTTAGAAATAAAGGAGTATTAGAAATAGCCGAAGATATGCTCGCACAAAAGCATAATTTGAAAAAACTAATGGCAACCATCAAAGAAGATAATATTGCTTCAGTCCTTTCTCATAAAAAAGCCTGCTTTGCGATGATTGACGACAAAGAAATGAAGAGATTAAAAGATGTTGGGTTATTGAAAGATAATGAGGTAAGACTCGAAAAGAAATATTTTAAATTTGAAGCTCCTCACCCTAATGGATGAGATATCCGTGAACTCAGAATTCCCAGATATCCATCGCGCGGCCATTCGGCCGCATCATAGCGCTTAGGAAGCCTTGATCCATCCTCCGCTCCGCCGAAGACGGCTCCGCTCCAGACTTGGCTTCATCCCCCAGCTTACACTGAGGGATTTCGCCTAAGATGGATGAGAAAAGAAAAAGCTCTCGAAATCGAGAGCTTTTTATGGTATGCCTTGCAGCATAATTGAAAAAATTCAGTTGCATCGCTCGAAAGCCATGCGGGTTATTAGTGTTTGGTTGTTAGAAGAGCCACATTCAGATTATCAAACTCACAAGACGCGTCAAATGAGTTATGCACAGGGATAGATTAATTTTAAAATCCTCAATAGCCCAATTCAACTACAACTATTGTCCCAATGGATAACGAATAACAACAATACCAGAACCACCGGCTCCGCCATTGAGTGACGCATTAAAACTCCCTCCCCCACCTCCGCCGCCTGTGTTCGGAGTCCCTGAAACACCAGTACCACTATTGTATACACCTGCCCCGCCACCGCCCAAGCCTCCACTACCTGCATTTGTGGAACCAGAAACACCTGCCCCTCCTCCGCCACCGGCATAATATGTTGGCGTTCCCGTTATAGATAATTGAACACCGATGCCTCCGTTACCGCCGGCGCTTGTCGTTCCACTGCTTCCTGCACCGCCGGCTCCACCACCGCCGCCGGCTCCATTACCTGCCAAATTCGCCGATGACGCTCCTCCATTATATCCTTGCCCGGAAGTCCCCAGACCATATAAATTTTGACCGCTTCCATAATATTGTGCCCCACCTCCTGATCCACCATTTCCACCATAGGTAGGCGAACCAGCAGCAGTACCACCTATTCCACCGCCGATAGCCGTGATAGAACCAAACACAGAATTTGAACCTGGCGAAGCTGATCCAGCAGCAATTCCCCCAGCGCCACCGGCTCCAACGGTTACCGTATAAGTTTGCGAAGTGACGGCAAAGGAAGAATTATAAACCAATCCACCGGCACCGCCTCCGCCGCCCGCTTGATACCCAGCTTGAGAGCCTCCTCCTCCGCCACCGCCCGCAACTACGAGGATTTCAACATTGCCTGCATTGGCAACAGTAAATGTACCACTCGTCGTAAAAGTGTGAACACAATATCCGTTAACTTTGGTAACGACACCACCAGAGGCGGAACAATCACCCAAAACGATCGACCACTTAGACCCATTATAAAACTCAAGATTATTATTATCCGTATTGAATCGTATCATGCCAGCTACGGGGGTTGAGGGACGTTGTGCGGTGGTGCCAACTGGGATTTTTTGAGAACCAGTGCCACCAACGTCAAGTGTTGCCGCCGGACTCGCTGTTCCTATCCCCACATTGCCTGCGGTGTAATACATGGAGGTTCCACTAAGCAGCCAGAAGATCGGATTACCGTTCGGTGGTTGGTTTGATCCAGGACTTGAGAATGCAAAGATGCTTATGGCGCAGGCAAATAAGCCGATAGCAATACTAAGGAAGAGAATTTTCAGATTTGAAGAAATGAAATCCTTTGCTTTTTTCGAGTTCATTATGTTTGATTATATCATAATGAATAATGGATATGAAAATTTGTGGTGCACAGAAAGCGTAGCCTTAATTAGGCGTGATTGGAATCATATTATTATGGAGCTACGAGAGTGGCAAAAATTCAGGGAAGAGTTAGAAAAATAGTCCCTTACTGATTAAATGGCGGAAAGTTTTTTATTTTTCGCTGTTATACAATGCTTGAATCTCCGCCGTTGAGAGTGCACGATTATAGATACGAACATCATCGATAGAACCAACAAAGCTCCCTGAATAAGCGTTCCCGCCAATTACAAAGGGGGTTCTTGGATCATTTGCCAATACAGACGTAGCAGTCGACGAAGCGTCAGGAACTGCATTTATATAAGTCCTTAACCTAGTGCCGTCATAAGTGCAGGTCGTCATAGAATACGTTCCCATAGTAAGCGTAGCGACACTTCTTGCTGAGGTTCCGTTATTTGTGTATAACTCGCAAAAAAGATTTCCATTATATAACTCCATTCTCCAGAGATAATCAGAACCAGCGTGATTTTGATATATTATTGTTCCGCTTGCGTTAGTTGGATTTACCCAAGCGCTAATACTTATTTGAGAAAATCCATACCCAATGCCAGCGGCAGGTCCTGTCGTAAAATTACTTCCGCTAAATCTTCCAGCCAATGACCCTACTTTTCCAGCCGACCATTGAGCTCCAGACCATGTCATAGTTGCATTATTTCCTGAAGAATCGTATGCATTATTTCCATTTCCTTCATCAAAATTCCAATATCCCACTAAGCCGTTCTGACTATAAAGCCCCGACAAAGAAAGATTAGTTCCATTGGTAACAACGCCAGGATATAAAGGCATGGTAGCGTTTTGTGAAATTTGAGTGCGATACTTTTGAGATTCCATAAGCGCCGTCGTTTCATATTGAGTTCCGTTTGTTGTGTAAGTATAAAAAATTCCAGAACTGGTTTGGTTGATTGGATCGGTAGGAAGTTGTCCAAACGGATTTCCACTTGATATTAATGAAAAGTTTATAGGAATCCATCCAGTACTATTCGCAAGCCTTACCGTTGAAGATGCGGGACAAAAAAAGGAATATGTAGAAGACGGGAATCCAAGCCCTTGGCATTGGGTTCCTGTCGTAGAAGTGGCCGCAGGATCAGAAATAGATATGTACGTCGTCGAAGAATTTCCCAGGGATCCAGATGGATTGTCCACGGCGTAAAGATTAATAGCGGATTGAATCGATGCCATATCAGAAAGCCGATTCGTATCCCTGCTTTGTCTTAAGAGCTCGATGGGGTTTACGGTGATGAGAACAACCATCATAAGGATGGCGAGGATGGCGATGACAACCAATAATTCAATGAGTGTAAATCCCCGCTTTCTATGATAAAGGATCATAATGAGAAAATTATATCATAGAACAATTATCCTTACCTCCCATATCCTGCTGATATAGAGGTAATGACGGGGGTTCCTGCTAAACTCGCTGCGGGAGATAGGGTTACTTGGTATTGGAGGTAACTATCTCCTGCGGTTACACAATTTCCTGATGATAAAGTGCTTCCTGATGTTGATATGACACATGAACTGGTACCATTCCATGCTGAGGCATTGGTCATAGAGAGATTGCTTCCTGATCGGGCTTGCATAATGATAATTCCTGTTGCTGATTGATTGATCCATGAGAGATTTCCCCAGGTGGCAACGGTGCCGAGATATTGGGGAGCAGAAGTATAGGTACCAGGGGAGGAAGAGAAGGTGGGGGAGATTTTGGAAATTGTGCTACTTCCATAATTTACTGACCATATGTTCACACCATCAAAAGCAACGCCCCAGGGCTGATAATCAACGCCATAGGTTGTTGTTGTTCCGTCAGACGCAATTTTTGTAACAGTGCCATTTCCATAATTTGATGTCCACATATTAGTGCCATCAAATGCGATAGCACGAGGATTTGTACCGACCCCAATGCCATAAGTCGTCGTTGATCCAGTGGGCGTAATTTTTGTGACGCTGCTGCCATTTCGATTTGCCGTCCACATATTAGTGCCATCAAATGCAATGGCGCCAGGATTCATACTGCTTCCAATACCATATGTCGTTGTCACTCCAGAAGGTGTAATTTTACCTACCGTATTATTATTATAATTTGCCGTCCACATATTAGTGCCATCAAATGCAATGGCTATAGGATACATAGAAGAAGGAATACCAATGCCATAAGTCGTCGTTGATCCAGTAGGCGTAATTTTTGTGACGCTGCTGCCAGTATAATTCACTGTCCACATATTGGTGCCATCAAATGCAATGCCCTGAGGATTCATACTAGTTCCAACGCCATAAGTTGTCGTTACTCCAGTAGATACAACCTTGGTAACACTATCGTTATAATTCGCGGTCCATATACTTGTGCCATCAAAGGCGAGACCATATGTAGTTGCAGAAGTACTCAAAGGATAATAACTTCTCCCCCCCGACGGTGTAATTTTAATAATATTATTCCACGACGCCGTCCACATATTAGTGCCATCAAACGCAATGGCCTCACTCGCCATTCCATTTACGTAACTCGTCGTCACATAACTCGTACTCGACGGGATAAGTATCAATCCCTTTGAAACATTAAGGACGCCTGAATTGGTAGGTGTCGTAGTCGTGTTTGCAAAGGTTCCTGAAATGAATGAGGTTCCTGATAAGGTTGAGGTGGTATAGGTGATGATGCCATTCGTAGGACTGGCACTGGTACCGGTAAAGAAGGTTGATGATGATGTTAGGAATTTGTTTGATTCAGGGTTGGCGGTGAGGGTGTATTGGGTTCCGTTCGTGATATAGGAATAGTATTCTTTGGATGAAGAATTGTTGAGGGGATCTATGGGGAGTTGAGGAAGAGGAGATCCTTGGGATACTTGGGTGAAATTGATAGGGAGCCATCCTTGTCCATTGGTGTTTCTGTAGGTTGATGAAGCGGGACAATGGTAGGTATAGGAAGGGAGAAGCGCAGGGAGATTGAGTCCTTGGCAATTGGTGCCTGCTGATGAGGTTGCTTGAGGATCAGG